>NZ_JBXAWK010000055.1:0-42008 GCF_057291755.1 Kitasatospora sp. UYEF31 | reverse complement strand
GAAGCGCAGCTTGGCGTTGATTTTTGGCACGCTGTTGAGTTCTCAAGGAACGGACGCTTCCATCGGGGGCTTTTCAGGGCCGCCCTCCGGGCGTTCAGTGCTTGTTAGGCACTGTGTTCTGTGTTTCTGTTGTGTTTGTCGGCGTTTCTTCCGACTCGGTAAGCTTAGCACGTCGTTTCCGGCGTATTTCCGCTTCCCGTTCGCTTCCGGTCAAGTCCTTTCGGGCTTTTCCTTCGGCGTGTTCCAAACCTTATCGGACCACATTCGTTTTGGGCCAATCGGCCTTCTGCTCATGTTTTCCAGCATCTGGAACGGGCCGCCGTTCCGGTTCTCCGGACTTCGGCAACTCGGTGAGATTACCGATCCCCGTGCCGCTGCGCAAATCCGGCCCGGCCTGGGCTTCGGCCTCAGCGGCGGCCTTCGTCCGGCGGCTGCAGCGCCAGTGGTGCACGACGCCCAGGATCAGCGCACCGCCGATCGCTACCAGGTGCTCCCGGCCGGCCAGGTTCGGCTTGATGATGGACTCCAGAGCCATGGAGCCGCCGGTGATCGCGAACAGCACCGGTGCCCGGCGTACGACTGCCAGATAGGTGAACAGTCCGACGACAGCCGCTGAGGGGCCGGTGTCAAGGACGTGCTTTGCCGCGGCCGGGAGGCCCAGGGCGTGGTCGGGGCCTAGTTCCATCATCGCGCGGGCGGTGAGCGTGCCCGCGAGCGTCGCGGCGTACCCGATGAACAGGGTCCGGCGTTTGCCGATCAGGATCTCGGCCATGCCGAAGGCCAGGAACAACTGGGTGATGCCGCCCCAGACCGGCAGGTCGGGCGCGGGGACGAACAATGAAACTGGAGTCCGCGCGACCTCCAGCCACAGGGGGAGGTCGGCGCGCACCTCCCCGAGGACGCGGACGACCACGGCACCCCAGGCCGTCTGGTGCATCGCGTGCAGCACGACTAGAGCTGTCGTGGTGAACAACGTCAGCGGGATGGCGGCCAGCTTGCGCCGCCCCAGCTCGGCGAACGGTTTAGCCGACAGGCGGTTCCATTCCCCCAGGAGTGCGCTGACCACAAACCACAGTCCCCGGACAACCCAGGCAATCGGCCCCCACCGATCAAGGTTCTTCGTGGCGGCCGCCCTGGACCACCACGCACCCGTCACACAACCGCAGTGCGTGTCGGCCTTCTCCGGAAGGCCGACACGCACACGCGTCGCCGACTGCTCCATCCCCGCCCCTTTTGTCTCACCATGCGCGACATGACTGCGCACGATGACATCGTGACGGCCGGTGGACGCGCTCCGCTTTCCGCCCACCATCTTATGAACGAGTCGGCTGTGAAACGTCGGCAAAAAGGATGAATTGGATCAGACCTCCGCAGTATTAGCCCCTCAGGACTAGCGGACGACCTCCCCTGAGCGCTCAGCGGTGACCTCTACGGCGACCTCGGTGATGACCTCGATCAGGATGTCCGCCCCGGCTGCGGCCTGGTCCTCGCGCAGGACCAGTGGCGGTGAGACACGGACCGCACTGTCACCCGCTTGGAGGACCAGGAGTCCGCGCTGGAAGCAGGCCTTCTCCACACGGTCGGCGAGTCCGGCGTCGGTGAAGGTGATGCCGATCATCAGTCCAACGCCGGTGATCTTCTCCACAATGGGTGACTCCTCGACCGCCCGGAGCCGGTCGAAGAGGTATTCCCCCTGCTTGCGCGCGTTGTCCGCAAGGGATCCTGTGATGAGGTCGATGGTCGCGAGGGCCGCCGCGCAGGCGACCGGATTGCCACCGTACGTGGAGCCGTGGACCCCGCCGGGCCAGTCCATGACGCCCTCCCGGGCGATCATGGCGCTGATCGGCATGCCGCTGGCGATGCCCTTGCCGGACAGGATGATGTCCGGCACCACCCCGTAGTGCTCGGTTGCCCAGAACATCCCCGTACGGCCGCAGCCGCTCTGGATCTCGTCGGCGATCAGCAGGATGCCGTGCCGGTCGCACAGTTCCCGCAGGTTGGCGTACCAGTCGGCGTCAGCCGGGATGTAGCCGCCTTCGCCGAGGACCGGCTCGACCACGATCGCGGCCACGTCGTCCGGGCCGACGAGGCGCTTGAAGACGACCTCTTCCAGATAGCCGGGGACGTGTGCCTCGCCGCCGCCGTCCAGGACGAAGCGGTCGTTGTAGGGAGCGTGCACTACGCCGGGGAGCAGCGGGCCGAAGCCGTCCTTGTAGGTGTGCTTCGAACCGGTGAGCGACATGCTCGCGTACGTACGACCGTGGAAGGAGCCCAGGAAGGAAACGATGTGCGAGCGGCCGGTGTGCATGCGGGCGAGTTTGACCGCGGCTTCGACGGCCTCCGTACCGGAGTTGCCGAGGAAGACCCGGCCGCTGCCGAAAGGGCTCACCTCGATCAGCCGTTCGCACAGTTCCGTGTAGACGGGGTTGTAGAAATCGGAGTTGCAGTAGTGGAGGAGGCGGCCGGCCTGGTCCCGGACCGCTTCGACGACCTGCGGGTGGGAGTGGCCGGTGGAGTTGACCGCGATCCCGGCGTTGAAGTCGAGCAGCACGTTGCCGTCGACGTCCTCAAGCAGGCTGCCTTCGCCCCGCGCGGGGACGCACGGGTAGGCCCGGGGCAGGGAGGGGCTGGTGACCGCCTGGTCGCGGGCGACCGCCTCCAGTGCGCGCGGTCCCGGCATCGGGGTGCGCAGGACGGGTCCCGAGTGGGCCCCCAGAACGGTCGGTTCCGCTACTTCGGTGCTCACGCTGCTCCTTCTGAAGATTCGGTCATCCGTACGACGCTGTGGCTCTGCTCCCGCGCGTACTGCTGCGCGTAGTACTCGCCGCCGCCGCCGCGCCCGCCGTTGCCTGAGCCGTTCCAGCCGCCGAAGGGCTGCATCCCGGGCCACGCGCCGGTGGTCGCCCCGGCCGGGCGGTTGATGTAGACGACACCGGCGTGGACTGCGGTCAGGAAGGCGTCGACTTCGCTCTGGTCCCGGGAGAAGAGCCCCGCGGTCAGGCCGTACGGCGTGTTGTTCGCTTCGGTCAGGGCGTCGTCGAAGTCCTCGAAGACGTTCACGGCCACGAACGGTACGAACAGTTCGTCCGTCCAGACCCGGTGCGTGCGGTCGACTTCGACCAGCGTGGGTTCGACGTACGCGCCCCAGCGCAGGTCTCCTTCGGTGAGCCGGTGGCCGCCGGCCAGGAGGCCCGCGTGGCCCACGTCGGAGACCGCCTGTTCGAAGCGGGCCAGGGCGCGTTCGTCGACCACCGGGCCGAGGTCGGTGTCCCGGCGGGCCGGATCGCCCACCCGGAGGGCTGCGATGCGTTCGGTCAGGGCCGCGACCAGGGGGTCCCGGAGTGAGCGGTGCACCAGGACCCGGGAGCAGGACGAGCACTTCTGCCCGCTGAACCCGAACGCCGACCGGACGATCCCGTCGGCGGCGACCCGCACGTCGGCG
This sequence comes from Kitasatospora sp. UYEF31, assembly GCF_057291755.1. NCBI lineage: Bacteria > Bacillati > Actinomycetota > Actinomycetes > Kitasatosporales > Streptomycetaceae > Kitasatospora > Kitasatospora sp. UYEF31. Next base: position 38,566 of record NZ_JBXAWK010000055.1, on the reverse strand, counting down.
CTGCTGGCCACGATCGCGGGGTTCTTGCCGCCCATCTCGACGATCACCGGCTTGGGGCGGCCGCCCGACGCGATCTGCCTGCTGATCGCCATGCCCGTCTCGTACGAGCCGGTGAAGGTGATGCCGTCGATGTCGGCGGCGACCAGGGCGGCGCCCACGGTCTCGCCCGGTCCGGGCACGACCTGGAAGGCGTCGGCCGGGACTCCCGCCCGTACGACGGTGTCCCGCAGGCGCAGCGCGCTGAGGTAGGCCTGTTCGGACGGTTTGAGGATGACGGTGTTCCCGGCCGCGAGGGCCGCGGCGGCCGGCCCGGCGGACAGGGCCAGGGGGTAGTTGAAGGGTGCGATGACGGCCCACACGCCGTACGGGCGCAGCACGCTGCGCGTCTGTTCCCGCTCCGATGTGCTGGCCAGGGGCTTTTCGAACCCGTTGTTGACGCGCCACTGGTTGCTGTAGTAGCGGAAGAACTCGGCGGCCTCTTCGGCTTCGCCGAGGGCTTCGATGCGGGTTTTGCCGATTTCGACGGTGAGGACGGCCGCCAGGGCGAACACCTCGGCGGACAGGAGTTCAGCCGCGTGTTCGAGCACGGTGAGGCGCTCGGTCCACGGTCGCGCGCTCCAGTCGCGCTGGGCCGTGCGGGCGGACCGTACGACGTCTTTGATGTCTTCGGCGGTCATCGTCTCGAAGTGGCCGACGGTGACGCGGGTGTCGGCCGGGGACTTCTCCTCGGTGGTGCCGCCGGGCCTGGCGCCCGGGCCGGTGAGGGGGTGTGCGGCGCCGAGTCGGGCGCGCAGTTCTTTGACCGCGTTCTCGTAGCCGTGGTGGAGGTCCTCACCCGGTACGGCGAGGTCTCCGTACGTGATCTTTGTGGTGCTCATGCGCACGGCTCCATCCGTCGGACCGGATCTGCGGCGTTCACCGGGCTGCCTTCGTCTGTTGCTCCCACCAGGCCCTGCCCTCTTCGGGCAGGGTGTGGATCGGGTCGTAGTAGTTGTAGGTGCGCGCGGTGGTGTCGGCTTGGTCGCCGTCCAGTGCGGTGCGGTAGTTCTTCGCCCACTCCGAGACGCCGGTGGTGCGGTCGTACGCGACTTCCTGGTGCACCCAGCGCTTTCCGACGTACGGGACGTCGCAGACCAGCCGCGGGGTGGCGAAGCCGGGGAGGTAGCCCATTATCCCGGCTTGGAGTTCCTGGGCGCGGGCCAGCGAGAGCCGCCAGTGCTCGCTCTCGGGGATCATGTCGCAGAGGTAGAAGTAGTACGGCATGATCGCGGCCTGGTCGAGCAGGGCGAAGCACAGGTCGAGCAGGTCGTGGACGGCGTCGTTGACGCCGTGCAGCAGTACTCCCTGGTTGCGGACGTCGCGGATTCCCGTGCCCAGGACGGCTTTTGCTGCTTCGGCGACCAGCGGGGTGACCGACTGGACGCTGTTGCAGTGGGTGTGCAGGGCGATCGAGACGTTTCTCTCCCGGCCCTTCGCGGCCAACCGCTCGAGTCCGGCGAGGACTTCGGGCTGCATCCAGTGCTGCGGCAGGCCGATGAGGGCTTTGGTGGCGAGGCGGATGTCCCGGATGGATTCGACGTCCATCAGCCGGGAGACGAAGTCCTCCAGGCGTGGCCACGGCATGTTGGCCACGTCGCCGCCGGAGACCACGACGTCGCGTACGCCCGGTGTCCTGCGCAGGTAGTCGAGCATCCGGTCGGTGCGGTCGACCGGTTTCAGTTCGAACTTGGTCTTGGTGACGGTGGCGGTGGAGTTGCCGACCAGGTCCATCCGGGTGCAGTGGCCGCAGTACTGCGGGCAGGTGGAGAGCAACTCGGCCAGGACCTTGGTCGGGTAACGGTGCGTCAGTCCTTCGACCGCCCACATCTCCGACTCGTGGAGGGAGTCGCGTCCGGCCATCGGGTGCGAGCCCCAGTCGGTGCGCCGGTCGGAGGCCAGCGGCAGCATGTAGCGCCGTACGGGGTCGGCGTAGAAGGCCGCGGTGAGGGCGCCGGGCGCGGGCGCCGGCCCGGTGGCCATGGTGTTCAGCATCTGCGGCGGCAGCAGTATCGACATGGTCGCGTGCCGCTGCTGATCAGCCGTCAGGTCGTCGTAGACCTTGTCGTCGACCAGGTCGCCGAGTACGCCGTGGAGCTGGGCCACGTTCTTGACGCAGTGGGCTCGTTGCCACTGGGTGGAACGCCAGTCGGCCTCGGTGACGTCGCGCCAGCCCGGGAAGCGCCGCCAGTCGGGCTCGACGAGTTCCTTGGCGCGGTATTCGTAAGGCTGGGGCGGACGGTGCGGTCCTGCCGGTGGTGTTGCCGGATCTGTTGAGCTGTGGTGCGTTGGAGCCGTCATCGGTGCCTCCACACGGTTGCGGAAGTACAGGACCGTGCGGCACGGGTGGTCCGCCGGAACTGGGGAACGACGGATGGCCGCCTGGGCCGTCCGCCGGATGTACGGGAACACAGGTGCTCGCGCCGGGGGACGACCCGGCGCGGGAGTGGGAATCCTTGACGGTGTACAGGCTTGCCCTTTTACGGCCGCCCTGCATGTGCCGCTTCAGACCGCCACCCGATGAACGTAAAGCTGCAACATCGCGGCGGTCAAGCACCCGGCAGGTTGTCGCTCAACCGTCCACGGCCAGCACGGTGGTGGCGGAGGCGTCCACACGACACGGCCTGCGCCGGTTCGGAAACGACCGTATGGATGCGGCCGGTCCGGCCGAGGGTGACCGTACGGTCATTTTCGACCACCCGGGAACGGGACAAAGCAGTGTCGGATCTGACTGATCAGGGTTGCAGATCAAGATGGGCGAGAACGAAAGACAGGACCACCTAAAACGGTCAATTGTGGCCTATTTTCAAACTTTTATGCCCAGCGACGGAATCGGCACAGGTCCCGCGAACGCTCCGCTGGCCCGGTCTCCCGGGCAGGAAAACCACTCCCAGGGGTGTATTCAGGTCAGGTCGACTGGAAGCGACAATCACTACTTCAGTCGTGTTCAAGCACGTGAGACGCTTGATTCATGCCGATCGGGTGAGATCCGCACATGGATCAGTGGCTGTCCCGTTCTGTTCGCCTCGCTCCTCTGCCAGGGGTTACGGCTGAATGGACACGTGCAGAGGCGCTTGGGCGCCTCCACGGTGGTAAACACACAGGACGGACAGCACGCCGGTCGGTCCATCAGGTGGAAGCCGGGGCGGGCCGCCGTTCCGGTCTGGCACGCAGGAGGCCGTTGTGCCCCAGAACGTTACTTTCGAAATTCCGTTCGCACCGCTGATCAGCCCGGACGTGGACCGGGCCCGGACGCACTCGGTGAACTGGCTGCGCGAGCGCGGGTTGCTGCGCAGCGAGGCCGGCGTCGCCGAGTACTTGTCGTGGGACCTCGCCCAGGCGGCGGCCCGCACGTTCCCGTACGCCGTCGGGCGCGACCTCGAACTTCTGATCGACTTCTTCTCGTTCGCCTTCCTCTTCGACGACCAGTTCGACCCGGCCGTCGAGAACCGGCAGGAGGCGGTGGCCGCGGTCTCCCGGGAGATGATCACCATCCCGTTCCGCCCGGCCGGGATGCCGCCGCAGATCGACTGCCCGATCACCCGGGGCTGGGTGGAGGTGTGGGCGCGCTTGTCCGACGGTATGTCCACCACGTGGCAGAACAGGTTCAGCGCGAACTGGGCCAGGTTCCTGGCCGCGCACGCCGAGGAGGGTTACGCGGTCTCGCAGGGGGCCGCGCCCAGCCTGGAGGAGTACATCGAGTTCCGGCGGCGCAGTGTGGGGATCCACCACTCCCTCGACGCGGCCGAGCCGGGCCGCCGGTTCGAGATCCCGCCGCAGGTCGCGGCGCATCCGCTGAACTGCGCTCTGCGGGACGCGGCGGCCGACGCCATCGCGTTCATGAACGACATCCACTCGCTGGAGCGGGAGGAGCGGCGCGGGGACCCGCACAACCTGGTCACGGTGTTACGCCGGGAACTGGGGTGCTCGCGGGCGGCGGCGGTCGAGGAGGCGGCGCGGCTGACCCGCCTGCGGCTGGCCGAGGTGGTGCGGCTGATGGACGCGATGCCCGAGCTGTACACACAGCTGGCGTTGTCCCCGGTGGAGCGCACGGCCGCCGAGTGGGGTGTGGAGGCTGTGCGCAACTGGATCCGGGGCAACCACGACTGGGCGGTCTCCAGTGGCCGGTACGCCTCGGCGGGGCCGGTGGCGGTGGCCGCGTACCACGACGATCTGTTGACGGACAATCAGGCAGGTTCGGCACAGCCGGTGAACGGGCGGCTTCCGGCGCAGTCGGCGTAAGGACCGCCGGTGCGGGGGTTGTCAGTGTAGGGGTTGTCACGGGTCCGGCCAGGACGCGGGCAGGGGTCGCGGTGCGCCGCGGCTCCTGCGCGTTCTCCGCGTACGGGAACTCCCGTACGCGATCTGATTCCTGACTTTTCGTCCGGAGCGCGATGCGGCTATTTCCGGAGCCCCACGCGGTCCCAGAGGATCAGGCCGTCGCTGAAGCCCTGGACGCCGGTGACCTTGTCGCTGTAGAGCACCGCGGCGATCTGGAGGGAGCCCCAGGACTCGTCGAGGTGGGTCCCCCAGGTGGCCTTGACCGCGTCCGCGTTCAGCGGGGTCCCGTCGGTGAACCGGATGCCGGGCCGCAGCGTCAGGCTCCACACCGAGCCGTTGCCGTCCGATTTGGTGTGGCGGCGGGGTCAGGACCCGCCGCCACGCCTTGGTGTGACCGCTCCGGCTACTTCAGTCCGACGCGGTCCCAGAGGATCAGGCCGTCGTTGTAGGGCTGCACCCCGGTGACCTTGTCGCCGAAGAGCACCGCCGCAGCGGCCTCCTGGAAGACCCAGAACGGGACTTCCTTGTTGAGCTGCTGCTGGACCTGGGTGTAGGCGTCGCGCCGGGTGTCCTGGTCGACCGCCTCACGGGCCTTCTCCAACTGCCTGTCGACCACGTCGTTGCTGTAGCCGGTGAAGTTGTTCGAACTGCCCGTGCGCAGGAGCTGGTAGAGGTGCGGTTCCGGGTCGTCGGCCCACAGTCCCGACAGCGCCGCCTGGTAGTCCCCCGTCGCCTGCTTGACCGCCAGGTCGACCACGCTGAGCGTCTGGATGTCGACTGTGACGCCGAACACCGCCAGCTTCTCCTTCAGGAGCTGGCCGACGCCCTGGGTGGCCGGGTCCTGGGACACGATGTAGGTGAAGTTCCGCTTCTTGCCGTCCTTGGCGAGTTCGGCGAACAGTGCCTTGGCCTTCTCCGGCTGGTTCTCCTGCGGCGCGAGCTGACTGTTGGCCAGCGGCGAGTTGGCGTTGAAGATCCCCCGGGCCGGGACGCCCTTCCCGCCGTAGTACCTGTCGTTGATTTCGGCCGAGCTGAGCGCCAGGACCACCGCCTGCCGGAAGCGGACGTCGTTGAACGGCGCCGTACGGTTGTTGAAGACGACCATCAACCCGCCGGACAGGTTGAGCCGCTGCATCCCGACGGACGAGCCGCCGACTTCGTTGAGCGCCTGTGAGTCGATGGTGATGGTGGCGAGCGAACTGTCCTTCTTGATGTCCCTGGCGACGTTGCGGAGTCCGGTCGAGGACGTGAAGACGACCTTGTCGAGGTACGGCTTGCCCTTCTGCCAGTAGTTCGGGTTCTTCACCATCGTCATGCGGCCCGGCACGGTCTCCGCGAGCATGAACGGCCCGGCACCCACCGGCTTCCTGCTGATCCCCGGTCCGTCCTTCTGCATCGACGCCGGGGAGGCGATGAAGTTGAGCTGGGAGGCCACGAGCCGGTCGAAGTTGGCGTTCGGCCGGTCCAGGGCGATCTTCAGTTCGTTGTCGGCCACCTTCGTCAGCTTCATCGTGCTGACCATCGCCGCCTGCAGTGAGCGCCACTGGGGGTCTTTGTTGGCCTCCCAGTTGAATTTCACCGCGTCGGCGTTCAGCGGAGTGCCGTCGCTGAACTTGATTCCCGGGGTGAGGCGCAGCAGCCACTCCTTGCCCGCCGCGTCCACTCCGGAGAGCTGGGCCATCTGCGGCTGGATGACTCCGGTGGCCGGGTCGGTCCACACCAGCGCGTCGTAGAGCGCCGACATGCGGTTGCCGTCGGAGATGCTGAGGTGCGAACCGCTGAGCGGGTCCAACGGGCCGGAGTCGCCGGGAAGCTGGAAGTTGAGGGTGCCGCCGCGCTTGGGCGTGCCCACGGCACCGGACGGGGTGCCGTCGCCGCTCTCGCCGCACGCGGCGGACGACAGGGCCACGGCGCACAGCAGGGCGGCCAGACGCAGGGTGCGGGGGGTGCTGCGTTGTACGAAGTTCATCGGGGATCCGGATCCTGTACGTGCGTTCACCAAATGACTGACCCCGCCGCCCTGGGGAAGCAGGGGGCGGGGTCGTTCCGCGCGTCACAGTAGACGTGCGTCACACCAACCAGAAAGGTGTGTTGCGTGAATCACAGCACAGGCGGCGGACATACATGCTGACACGCAGTCAATTCGGGCCCGGCACAGGCTATTTCAGGCCGACCCGGTCCCAGAGGATCAGGCCGTCGTTGAAGGCGGTCACGCCGGTGACCTTCTTGGCGGAGACCACCGCGGCGGTCGCCTCCTGGTAGACCCAGAACGGCAGATCGCGGTTCACCTGCTGCTGGACCTTCGTGTACGCCTCACGGCGGCTGTCGGTGTCGATGGTCTGACGGGCGGCCTCAAGTGCCGTGTCCACGACGGCGTTGCCGTAGCCGGTCCGGTTCGCGAAGTCGCCCGAGTGCATGAAGTGGTAGAGCAGCGGTTCCGGGTCGCTGGCCCACACGCCGGACAGGCCCATCTCGTACTGCCCCATGGCTTGACGGACCGCCAGCTGGGCCGGGTCGATGGGTTCGACGTTCACCGTGACACCCGCGAACGCCGCCAGTTTGGCCTTGACGTACGCGCCCATCTCCCGGCTGTTGGGGTCCGAGTTCGTCAGGAAGGTGAACTCGGTCTTCTTGCCCTCGGCCGCGAGCACGCCGAACAGTGCCTTGGCCTTGCCCGGGTTGTTCTCCAGCGGCGCGAGCTGGCTGTTGGCCAGCGGCGAGTTGGCCGCGAAGATCCCGTGGGCCGCCGCGCCCTGGCCGCTGTACACCTTTTCGTTGAGCTCGGTGGAACTGAGCGCGGACACGACCGCCTGCCGGGCCCGGACGTCGTTGAACGGCGGCTTCTTCGTGTTGAAGGCGACCATGAGGCCGCCGGACAGGTTGAGCCGGGTCACGTCGAGCCCGGCCTCGCCGGCCCCGTGGATGGCCTCCGGGTCGACGGCGACGGACAGGTCGCCCCGGCCGTTCTTGACGTTGTCCCCGAGCTTCGCCACGTTCTGGTCGGTCTTGAAGACGACCTTGTCCAGGTACGGCATGCCCTTCTGCCAGTAGTCCGCGTTCTTCACCAGCGTCTGGTGGTCGTTCGGGACGATCTCCGCGAGTGTGTAAGGCCCCGCGCCCACCGGGTGCTCGCCGAGCTTCGTGCCCGCCTTGGCCAGCGCGGCGGGCGAGACGATGAAGTTCAGCGCGCTGGCGACCAGGCGGTCGAAGTTGGCGTTCGGCTTCGCCAGCGTGATCTTCAGGACCAGGCCATCAGCGTCCATGCTCTTGATGCCCTGGACCATGCCGGCCTGGATCGAGTGCCGGGCCACGCTGGTGTGCTCCAGCCAGGTCGCCCGGACCGCGGCGGCGTCCAGCGGAGTGCCGTCGCTGAACCGGATGCCGGGTTTGACGGCCAGCGTCCAACTGGAGTCGTTGTCCGCGGTGAGGCTTTGCGCCATTTGCGGCTGGACGACGCCGGTGACCGGATCCGTCCACACCAGGACGTCGTAGACGGCCGCCATGCGGTTGCCGTCGGCGACGCTCATCGCGGAGGCGCTGAACGGGTCGATCCCGGCGGAGTCGCCGGGGCTGAGGAAGGTGAGCGAGCCGCCCGGCTTGGGGGTCGCGGGGCCGGCGGCCGACCCGGTGTCGCCACTGCCGCTGTCGCTGCCACAGGCGGTCGACAGGAGAGCGACGGACGCCGCCACGGCGGCCAGACGTGCTATTCGGCCGGGCCGGCGAACCCCGGTTCCCGGTCGGCGAGTGTCGTTGGGGGAGATGAGACTCATGGGAATGTCCGGATCTGACGTGCGGTTATCAGGGGAGGCCCGACACCCCCGGATCGCGCCACTGACCACATTAGAAGCATGCGTGCGCACTTCTGACCGGCCGTCCGTTTTGTGGGACCTGACAGGTCGCACATTTGGGACATCCGCCGGGGGATGAGACGCATCCCACACGGCACCTCCTGTCCGGGCCCGGTCGCGCCCGTCACCGGCCGCCGGGGGCCATCCCTGCGTACGGCGGCCACAGCCGCAGGGGAGAATGGTCCCGAGCAGTTGACTGTACGGATTCACACCCCCGCGGGAAGCGGCGGGCGGCAGCGGAAGGCGATCGATGGCCGAGCAACACGACCACAAGCACGAGGGCGAGCACCAGACGTTCCACCAGGGACTACTGGTCGACTCGTACCCGGCGCAGGCCCCGGAGGCGGCGCGCGGCAAGGCCCTGCGGGTCACCGAGGTCGGCGAGGCGATCCTGCACCGCCCGCTGAAGGAAGTGTCCGGGTTCGGTACGCCCGCGTTGAACACCCTGATCGACGACATGTTCGCCACCATGTACGTGGCCGACGGCGTCGGTCTGGCCGCGAACCAGGTGGACGTCGACCTGCGCGTATTCGTCTACGACTGCCCGGACGACGAGGGTGACCGGCACGTCGGGCACATCGTGAACCCCGTACTCGACGATCTCGGCACGGCCGGACGCACGCTCGACGAGGCCGCCGAGGGCTGTCTGTCCGTCCCCGGCGCGTACGAGGACCTGGCCCGCCCCGACCGCGCCGTCGTGCGCGGCTTCGACCGGGACGGTGCCCCGGTGGTCCTCGAAGGCGACGGTTTCTTCGCCCGCTGCCTCCAGCACGAGACCGACCACCTCAACGGCTACCTCTACATCGACCGGCTGTCCAAGCGGGACCGCAAGTCGGCGCTGAAGCAGATGGAGGCGGAGCGCGAGCGGATCTTCGCCAAGCGCGAAGCCAAGGCCGAGGCGCTCGGCAAGTAGCCGGCCGTACGCGGAGCAGGGCCGGACCCCGTCGGGGTCCGGCCCTGCTGTATCACCGCTGAGTGGCGATGGGCGTGCAGCGTCCCTGAGCGCCCGGCTGTGAACCACAGCTGCTTCGCAGCGGGCACAGCGCCGAAGGCGCGGTCAGGAGCTGAGTGGCCCGGTGCGGAGCAGAGGGACACACAGGTCACGGGCCGGAGCGTGACTTCCGGAGCGAACCGAGGAAGTCACGTTCCGATCCGCCTTAGTAGGACAGCCCGAAGCCGAACTCGAACACGGCGTTCTTGCTGTCCGACGGGACGTCCTCGCGCTGCGCGCGCACGTCGTCCATCGAGCCCGGCAGTTGGAACGGCAGCCGGCCCGCGGGGGCGACGTTGCCGAACAGCGTCTCCAGGAGCGAGCGGTCCGAGCAGCCGTACGAGGCGACCAGCGCGGCCGACTCCTCGACCAGCTCGGGGATGACCGCGGCGCGCTCCAGGTAGATGTCGACGACCGTCGGCACCGCGGACATGACGGCCGTGTTGGCTGCCTTCTCGTCGTCGTCGAAGTCGAGGCGGCCGTCGTGGAAGAACGACTCGAACATCGTGTGACGGGGCTCGTACGGCGTCTTCAGGCGCAGGATCGCCAGGTCGGCGTCCTCGATCTTCTCCACGACCTGGGTGTACTCGGCCGCGACGGCCGGGTCCAGGCCCTGGACGAAGACCTTCACACCGGCGGTGAGCGGCAGGACGGGTGCGGATTCGCGTCCCTCAAGCGTGCCGTTCTTGAGCAGGGTGACCGAGCGGCTCTGGGCCAGCTCGCCGGCCTTCCGGCTCTCCGGAGTGCCGCACAGCGCGTCGGCCGCTTCGGCGTCCACGAAGGGGTTCTCGAACAGGCCGAGGACGAACTTCTCCTTCAGCAGGCGGCGGACCGACACGTCGAGCCGGTCCGTGCTGACGCGGCCGGAGTTGACCAGTTCGATGACGTACTGCGGGCAGGACTCGCCGCCGAACTGGTCGCAGCCGGCGTTGAGGACCTTCTCGACGCGCTCAAGCCCGGTCAGGTGCTCCACGCCCCACGCGCGGGCCGGGAAGGTGGCGTCCATGATCGTAGCGTCGGTGATCAGGCCCCAGTCGGTGCAGACGATCCCGTCGAAGCCCAGTTCCTCGCGCAGGATGCCGGTGATGACGCCCTTGTTGAAGCCGAAGGCGGCCTCTTCGTGCCCGGTGCCGACGGGCATGCCGTAGTACGGCATCATCTGCGAGCAGCCGGCCTCAAGGGCCTTCTTGAAGGGCTCCAGGTGGTAGTCCCAGTTGTCGCCCGGGTAGACCTGCTCGCGCCCGTACGGGAAGTGCGGGTCGAGGCCGTCCTTCTGCGGGCCGCCGCCCGGGAAGTGCTTGACCATCGCGGCGACCGACTCCGTGCCGAGGGTGTCGGTCTGGAGGCCCTTGATGTAGGCGGCGACCAGTCGGCCGGTGATCTCCGCGTCCTGGCCGAAGGTCAGGCCGGTACGCGCCCAGCGCGGCTCGGTCGCCAGGTCGATCTGCGGGTGCAGGGCCACCCGGATGCCGCAGGCGAGGTACTCGCGGCGGGTGATGTCCGCGAACTCCTCGACGACCTTCTCGTCGTTGATCGCGGCCAGGCCCAGGGTCTCCGGGAACTGTGCGAAGCCCTCGGTGGCGACTGCGGCGCCCACGTTGTCCATGTAGTGGTGGCGCGGGTCGGTGGAGATCGTGACCGGGATGCCCAGGCGGGTGCGCAGCGCGCGCTCCTGGATCTTGTTCTGCCACCCGGCGATGTGCGAGGGCCTGGCGTCACCGAGGAGGTTGAAGTGGTTCATGAGGGAGTTGTCCATCATGTCCACGGTGGCGCGGCCGAACGGGCTGTCGCCGCCTTCGACGACGGTGCCCTCGGGGCCCATCACAGCAATGGTCTGGAACATCAGACCGGCCTTCTCCTCCAGCGTCATCCGCTGGAGGAGGTCCTCGACGCGCTCGGCGACTGGGAGTGCCGCGTTCTCGTACGGTGCGGTGGCCTCGCCGCGTACGGATGCGCGGGTGGGGGTGGAGCCGGTCATCGTTGACCTCCTGGCGGGGATCCGGATTCCGTACCACTGATTGGTAACAGCCGGATCGAAAACCTACTGACTACTAGGTTTTAACATGCCGGAGGGCCGCTCCGTAAGCGGTGTGACGTACTCGGGACGTGTTGCGGTTGTACTGGTGCCTACGATGGACAGTCCGCCGACGTCGGGCCGCTCATCACCCCTTGGAGGACCCCACCCGTGGAAACGCTGCGGAACTGGTTGCACGACGGCGCCTGGACCTCATGGCCGCTGCCGGTGACCATCGTGGTCTTCCTGGTGGTCTGCGCCCTCGGGGTGACCGCCCTGATACCCAAGACGCTGTTCGCTCCGGCGGCCGGTGCCCTGTTCGGCCTGACCACAGGCCTGGTGGTCTGCGTGGCCGGGGCGACCGCGGGCGGCTGGCTGTCCTTTGTCATCGGCCGCCGGATCGGCCGGGATCGGGTGCGGGCCTGGCTGTTCAAACGCAAGGTGCTCGCCGACCTCGACGCCCGCCTGGCCCGGGACGGCATCGTGCCCATCATGGTCCTTCGGATGATTCCGATACTTCCGGCCTCCGCGGTCAACTGGGGTGCGGCGGCGACGAGTGTCCGGCTCGGGCACTTCCTCATCGGTACGGCGGTCGGCCTGGTGCCGATGACCCTCGTCCAGGTGGCGGCCGGAGCGTCGCTGCGGGACGGCGTGTCCGCCCCGGTGGTGGTGTCGGTGTTCGCCGGGTGCGCGCTGACGGGTGTGGCGGTGTACCTGGTCCGGCGGCGGCAGTCCGGGCCGGCGGCCGGGACGGTCACCGGAACGGCCGCGGGGGCGTCACCGGCCTCCGGTGACGCCCCCGCGCTGTGAACTCCCGGGCGCGACTCAGGCGCTCACGCTCTCCCGTACCGGCCCGGCGACCGCTGTGCTCGCAGCTATCGCCGCCTCCTGGCCGGTGGCCTTGAAGCGCCGCAGGCGCAGCGAGTTGGCCACCACGAAGACCGAGGAGAAGGCCATGGCCGCTCCGGCGATCATCGGGTTGAGCAGTCCGGCCACCGCGAGCGGGATGGCCGCGACGTTGTAGGCGAAGGCCCAGAACAGGTTGGACTTGATCGTCCGCAGGGTGGATCGGCTGAGCCGGATCGCGTCCACGGCGGCGGTCAGGTCGCCGCGGACGAGGGTCAGGTCGGCTGCTTCGATGGCGGCGTCGGTGCCGGTCCCCATCGCCAGGCCGAGGTCGGCGGTGGCCAGGGCCGCCGCGTCGTTGACCCCGTCGCCGACCATGGCGACCGTACGGCCTTCGGCCTGGAGCCTGCGGACCGCGTCGACCTTGCCTTCGGGCAGGACTCCGGCGATGACCTCGTCGATGCCGACCTGTGCGGCGACGGCTCTGGCGGCGCGCTCGTTGTCGCCGGTGAGCAGCACGGGGGTCAGTCCGAGCTTCCTGAATCCGGCGATCGCGGCCTTCGAGGTCGGCCGGACGGTGTCGGCGACGACCAGGACGCCGCGGGCTTCGCCGTCCCAGGCCACGGCGATGGCCGTACGCCCCGATTCTTCTGCCTGGTCCAGGGCGTCCTTGAGGTCCTGCGGGACTTCCAGGGCCCAGTCTTCGAGGAGGCTGGGCCGTCCGGCGAGGACGGCGTGGCCGTCGACCACTCCTTCGACGCCGCGGCCTTCGCGGTTGGTGAAGGATTCGACTCCGGGGAGGTCGCCGAAGCGGGCTGCGGCTTCGGCGGCGATCGCCTTGGCGATGGGGTGTTCACTGGCGTGTTCGAGGGCGCCGGCCAGGCGCAGCAGTTCTGCCGCGTCCTGTCCGGCGGCCGGGACGACGCCGGTGACGGTCATCCGGCCTTCGGTGACGGTGCCGGTCTTGTCCAGGACGATGGTGTCGACCTTGCGGGTGGACTCCAGGGCTTCCGGCCCCTTGATCAGGATGCCGATCTGCGCGCCGCGTCCGGTGCCGACGAGCAGGGCCACCGGGGTGGCCAGGCCCAGGGCGCAGGGGCAGGCGATGACGAGTACGGCGACGGCCGCGGTGAAGGCCTCGATGCCGCCTGCGCCGGTGCCGAGCCAGAAGCCGAGGGTGGCGACGGCCAGGGCGATGACCACCGGGACGAAGACCGCGGAGACCCGGTCGGCGAGGCGCTGCACGGCGGCCTTGCCGGTCTGGGCGTCGGACACCAGCTGGCCCATCCGGGCGAGCTGGGTGTCGGCGCCGACGCGGGTCGCCTTGACGACGAGGCGGCCTCCGGCGTTGACGGTCGCGCCGGTGACGGTGTCCCCGGGGCCGACTTCGACGGGTACGGATTCGCCGGTGAGCATCGAGGCGTCCACGGCCGAGGAGCCTTCGACGACCTCGCCGTCCGTGGCGATCTTCTCCCCCGGGCGGACGACGAACCGCATACCGGGGGTCAGCCGGTCGACCGGGATCAGCTCTTCGCGTCCGTCGTCCCGTACGACGGTCACGTCCTTCGCGCCCAGTTCGAGCAGGGCCTTGAGCGCCGCGCCCGCCTTCCGCTTGGAGCGGGCTTCGAAGTAGCGCCCGGCGAGCAGGAACGCGATCACTCCGGCGGCGGCTTCGAGGTAGGGCTCGGCGTGTCCGCCCGTACCGGCAGTGAAGTTGAAGTCCATCGTCATGCCCGGTTCACCGGCGCCGCCGAAGAACAGGGCGTACAGCGACCAGCCGAAGGCGGCCAGGGTGCCGAGGGAGACGAGGGTGTCCATGGTGGCCGCACCGTGCCGCAGGTTCTTCACGGCGGCCTGGTGGAACGGCCAGCCGCCCCAGACGACCACGGGTGCGGCGAGCATCAGGATCAGCCACTGCCAGAAGCGGAACTGGAAGGGCGGGACCATGGAGAGGACGATCACCGGTGCGGCGAGCGCGGCGCTGACGAGCAGCCGCTGCCGCAGGGCCTTGAGCGGGGCGTCCGCCGCGGGTCCGGCGGCTTCCGCCGACTTCTGCTGTACGGGTGATGCCGTGTATCCGGCCGACTCGACGGCCGCGACGAGGGCGGCGGGGTCCAGGTCGGCCGGGTAGCTGACGCTCGCCCGCTCCAGGGCGAAGTTCACGCTCGCCTGGACGCCGTCCAGTTTGTTGAGTTTGCGCTCGATGCGGTTGGCGCAGGAGGAGCAGGTCATGCCACCGAGCTCCAGGTCGATGTGCGCGCCGACCGGAGTCGGTGTGTTCGGGGTGGTCATGTCTGGTCCTCCCGGGTCCGGCACTGGCAAATTCTACTACTACGGGGTAGGGGTATCGAGGCCCCGGCCGCGCCGTCGGCGGGCGGCGCGGCCGGGGCGGACCCTCAGACCGTCTGGTAGCCGGCCTCGGCTACGGCCTTGCGTACGGCCTCGTCGTCGACCGGACCGCCGGCGGCGGTCACGGTGACCAGGCCGGTGGCGAGTTCGACCTTGACGTCGGTGACACCCGGGACCTCGGTGACCTCCTCGGTCACCGAGGCGACGCAGTGGCCGCAGGTCATTCCGGTGACGGTGTAGGTGGCAGTGCTCATGGCTGACTCCTTTGAGGGTTCCGGCGGATCCGGCCGCCGGGGGCGACCGTTCAGTGTGCTTGATCCCGCCACCCGGCGCCCGTCGGGCATCCGTTCGGCTTCACATCACTGAAGTTATACCCCTAGGGGGTATCTAGGCAAGAGATCGGCGGAGCATCTCCGGAAATTGCCCGAACCCGCAGCTCAGCGGGCCGACACCGCACCGTCAAACCCGTCGACAACCCCACCGCCTGCCAAAAAAACCTGGAAAACAACTGCTCCCCTACCCCCCTACGGTAATTTCCGCAGACCGCTCCGTGTCCGCCGTACGAGTGCACCCGGACCACCGTCCGGGCTGGGCACAACCCAGCCCGTTTCCCGCCACTCCCCCGCACCGGGCCCGCGGCTCCTACCCTGGGACCATGCGTCGCGTCGGAACCCCGCCACCCGCGGGATGCGCGCTGTCCGAACCCGCCACGGCCCGCGCGCTGCGCTACTACCGGCTGCGCTCCTGGGCGCTCACGGCGGCCGGGCTGCTCACCCTGCTCACCGGCCTCGCCGTCCAGACACTCGTGCTGACGGCCGACAGCCACCCGGCGCTGCGGATACTGGCGTCCGCGCTCAGCACCGCCGGTGTGCTGGCCACGTGCGTCGGCGTCGGCGGGTCCGTCAACGCCGCCCGGATGGACCGCACGCTGCGCCGCTACCCGTGGGTCGCCTGCCCGTACCGCTTCCACGCCCTGGGCGGCCACCCGGTCGTGATCCTCATCGATCCGCTCGGCGACCGGTCCCAGTTCACCCTCGCGATCACCGCCCGCACCGACAACTGGCGTCCGCTCGCCCGGTCGGAACAGGACAAACTCTGGTTCGCCGGAGACCCCTCCACGGGTGGTGTCCTGTCCCCACCCGGTGGCGAACACCTGGTGTGGGGCCGCCCGATCCGGCTGCACCCCATCCGCCGCCACCTGCTGCGTTCAATCGTGAAACCCGATCCCAACCCCGGTATGACATACCTTCTGCGGCCGGATCGCACTAACGTCGGCTCCGACCCCACGCCACCGACGGAGCGAGGAAGCCGGACATGCCGCAGGCCGCCCGCACAACCCCCACCCCGACTGCCGACCCCATCGAGCTGATCTGCGGTCCCGATCTGCTCACCGATGAAGAGACGGCCGTCCGGGACACCGTCCGCCGGTTCGCCGACGAACAGATCCGCCCGCACCTGGCCGACTGGTTCGAGCGTGGGCACTTCCCGCGTGAGCTGGTCCCCGAGTTCGGCCGGCTCGGCCTGCTCGGCATGCAGTTGGAGGGCTACGGATGCGCCGGGGTCAACACCGTGTCGTACGGCCTGGCGTGCATGGAGATGGAGGCCGCGGACGCCGCGCTGCGCAGTTTCCTGTCCGTCCAGGGCTCGCTGGCCATGTTCGCGATCCACAAGTTCGGCTCCGGTGAGCAGAAGCAGCAGTGGCTCCCGCGGCTGGCCGCCGGCGAGGCGATCGGCTGCTACGGCCTGACCGAACCGGACTTCGGCTCCAACCCCGGCGGGATGCGGACGAACGCCAAGAAGGACGGCACGGACTGGATCCTCAACGGCTCCAAGATGTGGATCACGAGCGGCTCGATCGCCGACGTCGCCGTGGTCTGGGCCAGGACGGACGAAGGCGTACGGGGTTTCCTCGTGCCCCAGGGCACTCCCGGCTTCACCGCGACCGACATCAAGCAGAAGCTGTCGATGCGCATCTCGGTCACCTCGTCGCTGTCGTTCGACGACGTCCGGCTCCCGGCCGACGCGGTGCTGCCGCTGGCCGAGGGACTGCGCGCGCCGCTGAGCTGCCTGGACGAGGCCCGGCTCGGGATCGTGTTCGGCTGCCTGGGTTCGGCCCGCGAGTGCCTGACCACGGCGATCGACTACGCGTCGACACGCGAAGTGTTCGACAAGCCGCTCGGCGGCTACCAGCTGACCCAGCAGAAACTCGCCGACATGGCCCTGGAACTCGGCAAGGGCTACCTGCTCGCGCTGCGCCTCGGCCGGCTGAAGGAGTCCGGTCAGCTGACGCCGCTTCAGGTCAGTGCGGCCAAGCTCAACAATGTACGGGAGTCCATGGAGATCGCCCGGACGGCCCGGACGATCCTGGGGGCCAACGGCATCACGCTGGACTACCCGGTCCTGCGGCACGCCAACAACCTGGAGTCGGTGCTGACGTACGAGGGCACGACCGAGGTCCACACGCTGGTGCTCGGGCAGGCCCTCACCGGACAGAACGCCTTCCGCTGAACCTGACGGCGGGCGCTTCGCGTCCTGGCGGGGCGCCCGCCGTACGACCGCCCCTAGAAAAGGCGTTTGAGCACCTGCATCGACCGGCCGTCCAGATGGAGTGTGCCGCCAGCCTTCGCGGCCGGTTTGTCGCGGTCCAGGACCACCACCGCGGCGGTGTCGAGTTCCGACTGCCAGGCCGATCCGTACTTCTTCGCCGGGATCTTGAAGTCCAGGGGCCCGTCGTGCGCGTTGACCAGGAGCAGGAACGAGTCGTCACTGACGGCCTCGCCGCGCGGGCCCGGTTCGGCGATCGCGTCGCCGTTGAGGTAGACGGCTACGGACTTGTTGAAACCCGCGTTCCAGTCGCGCGGCCTCATCATCCTGCCCTCCGGGGTGAACCAGGCGATGTCCGGCAGGCCCTTGGGGTCGTCGTCGGCGGGCCGGCCGCGCAGGAACCGGCGGCGGCGGAAGACCGGGTGCGCGCGGCGCAGCCGGATCACCCGCTGCACCCATTCCAGGAGGACCCACTGCTCGCGGCCGCGTTCCCAGTCCATCCAGGAGATCTCGTTGTCCTGGCAGTAGGCGTTGTTGTTGCCGCGCTGGGTGCGGCCGATCTCGTCGCCGTGGGCCAGCATGGGGACGCCCTGGGACAGCAGCAGGGTGGTGAGCAGGTTGCGCTTCTGCTTCTCCCGCAGGACCAGGATCTCCAAGTTGTCGGTGTCACCCTCCACTCCGAAGTTCCAGGAGCGGTTGTGGTTTTCGCCGTCCCGGTTGTCCTCGCCGTTGGCCTCGTTGTGCTTGTCGTTGTACGAGACGAGGTCGTGCAGCGGGAAGCCGTCGTGGCAGGTGATGAAGTTTATCGACGCGAACGGGCGGCGTCCGTCGTCCTGGTAGAGGTCGGACGAGCCGGTCAGCCGAGCGCCGAACTCCGGGAGCGAGCCGGACTCACCGCGCCACATGTCGCGTACGGAGTCGCGGTAGCGGCCGTTCCACTCGGTCCACAGCGGCGGGAAGTTGCCGACCTGGTAGCCGCCTTCCCCGACGTCCCACGGTTCGGCGATGAGTTTGACCTGACTGACCACCGGGTCCTGCTGGACGAGGTCGAAGAAGGCCGAGAGCCGGTCGACTTCGTGGAACTGCCGCGCGAGGGTGGCCGCGAGGTCGAAGCGGAAGCCGTCGACGTGCATGTCGGTGACCCAGTAGCGCAGGGAGTCCATGATGAGCTGGAGCACGTGGGGGTGGGACATCCGCAGGGAGTTGCCTGTGCCGGTGGTGTCGTTGTAGTAGCGCTGGTCGTCGGCGAGCCGGTAGTAGCCGGGGTTGTCGATGCCGCGGAAGGACAGCGTCGGCCCGAGGTGGTTGCCTTCGGCGGTGTGGTTGTAGACCACGTCGAGGATGACCTCGATGCCGGCCTGGTGCAGGCATTTGACCATGTAGCGGAACTCCTGCACCTGCTGGCCGAGTTGACCGGTGGAGGAGTACTCGTTGTGCGGGGCGAAGAAGCCGAGGGTGTTGTAGCCCCAGTAGTTGCGCAGACCGCGCGCTTCGAGGTGCCCGTCATGGACGAACTGGTGCACCGGCATCAGTTCGATCGCGGTGATGCCGAGGTTCTTGAAGTAGTCGATCATCACCGGGTGCGCGAGCGCCGCGTACGTGCCGCGGATCTCGTCGGGGATGTCCGGATGACGCATCGTCAGGCCGCGGACGTGCGCCTCGTAGATGATCGTCTCGTGGTACGGGATCCCCGGGCGCCGGTCGTCACCCCAGTCGAAGAAGGGGTTGACCACCACGGAGGTCATCATGTCCGGTGCCGAGTCGGTCGTGTCCATGACGTCGGGCTCGCCGAAGCTGTAGCCGAACACGCCCTGCCCCCAGCGGATCCGGCCGTCGAAGGCCTTTCCGTACGGGTCTACGAGGAGTTTGTTGACGTTGCACCGCAGGCCCCGCGCGGGGTCCCACGGACCGTGGACGCGGAACCCGTAACGCTGTCCCGGCTGCACACCCGGGACGTAGCCGTGCCACACCCCGCCGTCGACCTCCCGCAGGGAGATCCGCCGTTCCTGCCCGGCACCGCCCAAGCCGGCACCGCCCAAGCCGACACCGCCCAAGCCGACACCGCCCAAGCCGACACCGCCCAAGCCGGCACTGCCCAAGCCGGCACCGTCGAGCAGGCACAGGTCCACGCCCTCGGCCTCACCGCTGTACAACGCGAAGTTGGTGCCGGTCCCGTCGTACGTGGCGCCGAGCGGATAGGGACGGCCGGGCCATAGTGCCATCTGAATGCTCCTCGGGTGTCGTAGGCGACTTTTCTTCGAAGATCTGCCCGAGTGCGCCGGGTTCACGCCCCGCCGCGCCTTTCGGGTGCCATGACAGCCGGTCAGCTCTGCCACTATGCTGCCGCGTCTTGTCAGTGTTGCCCGTGTGATGTGTGCGTACGCAGGGAAGAGGACAGTTCCCCTTGAGTCACCAGTCCTGGCCGGGCGGTCCGCCCGCGCACCAGCCCGCGCCCGTCCGGCCACGCCGTGACCTGCGACGATTCTTCTCCGGCCCGAAGAAGGTCGCCGAGAAGCACTTCGCGCCACGCTTCCGGCTGGCGCCGCAGGACACGGTCCTGGAGCAGGCCCGCCTGTGGCGCACGTGGCTGGGCATCGCCTCGATCGTCGGGGTCGCCGTGATGTACGGCGTCGCCGAGGACGCGGTGAACGACCAGGTGTCGCGGGTGTTCCTTCCGCTCATCATCGCGGTCTTCGTGTGTCCGCTGTGCATCGTCCTGTTCATCGCCATGGCCCGGTCGGACGTGCGCCGGGAGACGATGCGCAGCATGGGCCACCCGCTGCGGTCGATGGGGGTCTTCTTCGGCTCCGCGCTGCTCGGCTTCGGGATCCTCGCGGGTGCCGCCGCGCTCATGCCGAACGCCAATCCCCTGATCGCGACGCCCGCTCTGCTTGTGGTCCTGGTCGTCGGCATCTGGTCGATGTCGTTCTGGTGGCGGGCGACGCTGCTGATCCCCCGGCACCTGTTCCGGGCGGCGGACGGGCACCTGCTGCTGCCGACGGTGTTGGCGCCGGTCCTGGCGTGGACGGCCTCGCTGGGCGACCTGACCTCACTGGGCAAGGACTCGCCGATCCCCACGGCAGTGCGCCTCGCGGTGTCGCTGGGCGGCCCGGTGAGCGTCACCGCGCTCGCGGTGTGGGAGGGCCACCGGGTCAGGAAGATGTACGGGGTGACCTTCCGCGGCAGCCCGATCCCGCTGCGGCGGCCGGTTCCGGCCGCGCCGGTGTTCAACCCGGCGTCCGGCGCCGTGCCGATGTACTCGGCCTCGCCGTTCGCCCCGCCGTTCCCGCAGCCGTTCCCGCAGCCGTTCCCGCAGCCGGGCAACTTCGCGGGCCCGGTCTATCAGGGCTACACCGGTCCCGTCCGGAGGCCCTTCCCGCACCTGCCGCACGCCATCGCGACCTTCTTCTGCCTCTTCTGGGGCATCGGCTACTTCGTGAGTTACCAGGTGTGGAAGTCCCGGCAGCAGACACAGGTGTACGGCCAGCAGTACTACGCCCCGCAGTTCCCTCAGCAGTACGCCCCGCCGCCGTACCAGCCCCAGCAGCAACAGCACCCCTGGCAACAGCAACAGCCGCCGCAGAACTGGTAGGGAACCCGTTCGGCCGTCGCGGCGTCACACGGCCATGCGAAGCGATGACAGCAAGGGACGTGGCCGGCGCCGGACGGCCCGGGGGCACGCCGCGGTGCTCGTGGCGGCGGGGCTGTTCGCAGTCACCGCGTGCTCCCAGGGTTCGGGTCCGGACGATCCGGTACAGCGGCGACAGCCTGACAACAACAGTGCGGTACAGGTCGCGCCGCGCAGCGGGAAGCTGATGGACCTCGCGGCCTTCGACTCCTGCGGGACGCTGCTCGGCGACTTCAAGAAGGCCGCGTTGCTGCGCCTGGCCGCCGGCCGGATATCCGGCGGCCAGTTCATGGAGGACGCCCCCAAGGGCGGCACCGCGCAGGACATGCGGGTTCCCGCCGCCGCACCGGGTGCCGCCGGGCCGCAGACCGGGGCCGACCGGAAGGCTCCGGCGCAGGAGCACTCCACAACCAACGTCCAGGAGAAGGACGTCGACGAGCCCGATCTGGTGAAGACCGACGGGCGGCGGATTGTGACGGTTGGCCATGACCGGCTCCAGGTAGTGGACGCCGCCGCACGCCGGGTCACCGGGACGGCCGAACTGCCGCACTCCGGGAGGGTTTCCGGGATGTTCCTGGCGGGCGACCGGGCGCTGGTGGTCCTGGAGTCCGGCGGTACCGTCTACTCCGACATGCCGGGCCCCGGGTCTGTGCCGGGCTCCGGCTCTGCACCGGGCTCCGGCTTTGTACCGCCGTCCAGTTCCGTACGCTCACAGCTTCTGCTGGTCGACCTCTCGGCCGCACCCAGGGTGCTGGGCACCCTCGCCGTCGACGGCGGTTACGTGGACGCCCGGATGGTCGGGAGCACGGCCAGGGTGGTCGTCAACTCCGCGCCGCGCGGGCCGAAGCCAGTCGACCGGTCGACGTCGCAGGACGAACTCGTGCGTAAGTCGAAGCAGGCAATCGAGCGGACGACCATCGACGACTGGCTGCCCTCCTATTCGCTCACCAACGGTGACAAGTCCAACAGCGGTCGGCTCCTCGACTGCGACCGGATCAGCCGTCCGGCGCTCGAGCCGGGCGCGGAGGGCTACTCCGCGCAGTCGTTGATGAGCATCCTGTCGTTCGACCTCACGCGGGACCTCGACAAGGGTGACCCGGTGTCAGTTTCCACCGACGCGGACGCCGTGTACGGATCGGCCACGAACCTTTACGTGGCGGCGCGTTACGACCAGAGCGGTGTCACCAAGCGCGGTGGATCCTGGCGTCCGCAGACGCGGACCGCCGTCTACCGATTCGACATCAGCGGTACGGGCACCCCCCGGCACACGGCTACCGGCGATGTCGCGGGTTCACTGCTCAACCAGTATTCGATGAGCGAGTACGACGGCCGTCTGCGGATCGCGACGACACTCGACCCCGCGTACAGCGGCGGTTCCCGCGACTTCACGGCCTCGCCCGTGCCGCCGGGCGCTCCCCGGATCATGCCCCCGTCGCCGGCGGCCACGGAGAGCGTGGTGACCGTCCTGGAACCGCGGGGTGGTGAACTCGTCGAGACCGGCCGGGTCGCCGGCCTGGGCCGGGGAGAGAAGATCTATGCCGTACGGTTCACCGGCCCCGTCGGCTATGTGGTCACGTTCCGGCAGACCGACCCGCTGTACACCCTGGACCTGCGGGACCCCAAGGCCCCGAAGGTCGTCGGCGAGCTGAAGATCAACGGCTATTCGGCGTACCTGCACCCGGTCGGCGACGGTTCGAAGCTGATCGGTGTGGGCCAGGACGCCACGGACAGCGGGCGGCGACTGGGCACCCAGGTCTCCCTGTTCGACACCGCCGACCTACGGGATCCGCAGCGGCTCGCGCAGTACGCGCTGCCGGGCGGGCAGTCCGAGGCGGAGACCGACCCGCACGCGTTCCTGTATTGGGAGAAGGACGGCACGCTGGTCGTGCCGGTGCGCGCCACGGGAAATTCGTACGCGATCGTCCTCCGGCTGCACGGGGCGTCGCTGACGCAGGCCGGCACGGTGACGCACCCGGGTGGTGCGGAGATCCGCCGGTCGCTGGTGATCGGCACCGACTTGTGGACGCTGTCGGACGACGGGCTGACGGCCACCCCGCTGGGCGACCTGGCGCACGGCACCTGGGTGCCCTTCGCGTAGAGAAACCGGGCGTTCCGCTCCCGCCAGGTGGCAGCGGAACGCCCGGTGTCCGTCAGAGGTCCTTTTCGAAGGCCAGGAATCCGATCGTCTCCGGGTCGGCTTCCACGTCGAACAGGGCCCGGTATCCGAGCTTCAGGTAGAGCCCCTTCGCCTCCGGCTGCCGGGGCCCGGTGGTGAGGTAGACCTTCCCGTACCCCTGGCGGACGGCCTCCTCCTCGAGGGCTGTCACCACGACCGCGCCCAGGCCGCGCCGCCGGTGCGCCGAGTGGGTCCAGATCCGCTTCAGTTCGGCGGTGTCGTCCGCGTAGCGGCGGAACGCGCCCCCGGCGACCGAGGAGCCCTCTTCTTCGAGGATCAGCAGCACCCCGCCGTGCTCGGGGGTGAACTCGTGTGCCGGGTAACGCTCGACCTCGGTGGCCGCGTCCGCGTAGTCCGGGTAGCGCCGGGTGTACTCCTCGGTGAGTTCGTCGATCAGCGGCCGGGCGGCCGGGTCGTCGAGCGTGGCCCGGCGCGGGGCGGCTGTCGTGTCGGTCATGCGTCCACCTTGTCCCGGGCGCCCTGCTTTTCGGACGCCGCTTTGTCGAGCACGGCCTTGTCGAGCACGGCCTTGTCGAGCACGGCCTTGTCGAGCACGGCCTTGTCGAGCACGGCCTTGTCGCGCTTGGCGACCTCTTCGCGGACGATCGGGATGACGTACCGGCCGAAGTCGATGGCGTCGTCGAGCAGGTCGTAGCCGCGTGCCGAGAGGATATCCACGCCCAGGTCGTAGTAGTCGAGGAGGGCTTGGGCGACCGTCTCGGGGGTGCCGACGAGCGCGGTGGAGTTGCCCTGGCCGCCGGTGGCCTTGGCGGTCGGCGTCCACAGCGCGCGGTCGTGCAGTTCCCCCTGCGCCGCCGCTTCCAGGAGCCGCTGCGAGCCGGTGTTCTGCGGCTTGTCGGTGAAGCGCTCGCGGATGAGCCGCCCGCCGGACGCCTTCCTGGCCTCGATGCGGTCGAGCGTGCGGTGCGCCTTCTCCCACGCGAGGTCCTCGGTAGCCCCGAGGATGGGCCGGAAGGCGACCTGGACGCGCAGCCGTTCAGTCCGGCCGAACTGCCTTCCGAGGGCCTGGATGCGGTCGATCTGCTCTTTGGTGCGGTCCAGCGGCTCGCCCCACAGGCAGTAGATGTCCGCCTCCTGAGCGCCGACTTCGTACGCGGCCTGCGAAGAGCCGCCGAACGAGATGCGCGGTCCGGACGGCTGGACGGGGAACGAGTCGAGCGCGAAGTCCTCGAAGCGGTAGTGCTCGCCGTTGTGGTCGAACGGATCCTTGCTCGCCCAGGCCCGCTTGAGGATCTGGATGTACTCGCGGGTGCGCCCGTACCGCTCGTCCTTGGTCAGGTAGTCGCCTTCACGCTGCTGGTCGCGGTCGTTGCCGCCCGTTATGAAGTGCAGCGTGAGCCGGCCGTCGCTGATCGTGTCGAGCGAGGCGAAGGTCTTGGCGGCGAAGGTCGGGTAGGACACGTTCGGCCGGTGGGCGAGCAGGATCTGAAGTTTGTCGGTGTGCGCCGCGACGAAGGCGGCGACCTGCCCCGGGTCTGGCGTGTTCGAGGCGTACGCGAACAGGACCCGGTCCCAGCCGTGGTCCTCGTGAGCGCGGGCCAGGCGCAGGGTGTAGTCCTTGTTGAAACTGGCGGTGCCAGTACGCGGGTTGGTCTCAGTGGCGTCGTTGGTGGCGCCCATTCCAAGGAATTCGACTGGCATGGTTCAGCCCTTTTCTCTGCGTGGTCGACGGGTGGGGGTGAGGGTGTACAGGGGGCGGGGTCTGGTCCGGGGAGCGGCGGCGGGAACGGCCTGATCGGGTGTCAGGGGGAAATCCGTGGCCGGCCGACGGTGTCGCGTCAACCCGGACAGGACGCCGACCACACCCGGCCGAAGTCGATGTGGTCACGTGTAACCAGAGGCAGGAAAGGGGGCACGGAGTCTGTCTATCCGGGGCTCACAAGCCCGGTCAACAGTTTCCGTGTAGACGACAAGAAACTGAAAACCGTACGACAAGCCCTTGCAACAACTGGAAACAACTAGACACATCCGGCAACAAATGTTGACGGACGTGGTCCTTGTCCGGCTTCATTGGTCGCAGCAGGTCATGTCCGGACACCTTGCGGCGCGGGAAACGCCGAAGAGTCCCTCCTGATCCGCCTGAGGGTGTGCGCCGCTTCCATAAGGACGCACCCATGACACTCGCTCCACCCGCGCCGGCACCGGTGCGTGATCCTTTTCAGCACAAGCCCGAACTCCTTGAGCCCGAAGCCCCGTTGCCGGTGGTACCACTGCGGCACCTCGGCCGGAAGGCGACCGCCGGGTTCCTCCTGGCGCTGCTCGGCCTGACGCTCTACTCACTCGCCAACAACAAGGCCGTGCAGTGGGACATCGTCGCCGGGTGGTTCACCGCCGAGTCCGTCCTGCGCGGCCTCTACACAACGCTGTGGCTGACGGCCGTGTGCACCGCGCTCGGCTTCATCCTTGGCGCCGTACTCGCCGTCCTGCGCCTGTCCGGGAACCCGGTGCTGTCCGGGATCGCCTGGGGTTACATCTGGATCTTCCGGTCCACTCCCCTGCTCGTTCAGCTGCTGTTCTGGTTCAACATCGGCGCGCTGTACCCGAAGCTGTCGATCGGCATCCCGTTCGGCCCGGAGTTCGCTTCGGCGGACGCCCGCAACCTGATCTCCTCCACCACCGCGGCGATCATCGGCCTGACCCTGCACGAGGCCGCGTACGCGGCTGAGATCGTGCGCGGCGGTGTCCTGTCGGTGGACGCCGGGCAGACTGAGGCGGCGCAGGCCCTGGGCCTGTCTAAGGCGCGCATCCTGCGCCGGATCGTGCTGCCGCAAGCCATGCGGACGATCGTGCCGCCGGCCGGGAACCTGCTGATCGGGGCACTGAAGGGCACCTCGATCGTGAGTGTGGTGGCCGTCGGCGACCTGCTCTACAGCGTGCAGCTGGTCTACAACCGGACGTACGAAGTCATTCCGCTGCTCATGGTGGCGAGTGTCTGGTACGTCGTGATCACCTCGATCCTGACTGTCGGTCAGTACTACGTGGAGCGCCACTACGCCCGGGGTTCGGCGCGGAAACTGCCGCCGACGCCGCTGCAACGCCTCCGCGGCCGATTCCAGTCCCGTACGGAAGTGACGCCATGAC
Organism: Kitasatospora sp. UYEF31; assembly: GCF_057291755.1. Lineage (NCBI taxonomy): Bacteria > Bacillati > Actinomycetota > Actinomycetes > Kitasatosporales > Streptomycetaceae > Kitasatospora > Kitasatospora sp. UYEF31. The sequence continues at coordinate 12,751 of NZ_JBXAWK010000055.1, read as the reverse complement.
AACAGCACTTGATACTGTGCCGGATCTGACCGTGCCGGATCCGACCCCGCCGGATCTGACCGGGCCGGCTCGACAGGTCCCGGCGGTCCGCCTGCGCGGAATCCGGAAGTCCTTCGACGGCACACCCGTGCTGCGCGGCATCGACCTGGACGTCGCGTCCGGCGAAGTGGTGTGCGTGATCGGCCCGTCCGGGTCAGGGAAGTCGACGCTCCTGCGCTGCGTCAACCGCCTGGAGACGGTGGACTCCGGCACGGTCCGGGTGGGCGGGGACCTGATCGGCTACCAGCAGCGCGGCGACAAGCTCTACGAACTGCCGCCCCGTCAGATCGCGCGGCAGCGCGCGGCCGTCGGGATGGTGTTCCAGAACTTCCATCTCTTCCCGCACCTGACCGTGCTGGAGAACATCGTCGAAGCGCCGGTTTCCGTACGGGGCCTCCCGCGCGCCGAGGCCGCCGACAAGGCGCGCGCGCTGATCGCCCGGGTCGGCCTGGCCGGCCGGGAGGACGCGTACCCCCGCCAGCTGTCCGGCGGGCAGCAGCAACGCATCGCCATCGCGCGGGCGTTGGCGATGGAGCCGCAGGTCCTGCTCTTCGACGAGCCGACCAGCGCGCTCGACCCCGAGTTGGTGGGTGAGGTCCTGTCCGTGATGAAGGACCTGGCCGCCGACGGGATGACGATGATCGTCGTCACCCACGAGATGGGCTTCGCCCGCGAGGCCGCCGACACCGTGGTGTTCCTGGACGACGGCGCGGTCGTCGAATCAGGGCCGCCCTCCCGGGTGCTGACGTCCCCTCAGCACCCCCGGACCCGCGCCTTCCTGGACCGGGTCCTGACAGCCAAACATGTATCAACCCCGAATGAGGATCTCCGATGAACCGCCGCACCAGAGCATTCTCCGTCGCAGTCCCGCTGCTCGCGCTCGCGTTGAGCGCCTGCGGGCACGCCGACCCGAAGGCCCCGGGTACGGCGGCGCAGCCCGCGGCGGCGGCCTCGGACGCGCCCGGCCTGGCGGCGGCGGTGACCACTGACCCGGCGATCGCCGCGCTGCTCCCCGAGGCCGTCCGCAAGGCCGGCTCCCTGCGCTTCGGCAACATCAACATCGCGTTGCCGTTCTCGGCCGCGCCGGTGGGCAGCACCAAGCTGGCCGGGGTCGAGGTGGACCTGCGGGACGCGGTGGCAAAGGTGTTGGGGGTGAAGGTCGACCAGGAGATCGCCTCGTTCGACGCGATCCTGCCGGCCGTCTCGTCGGGAAAGTACGACGTGGGCCAGGGCAACTTCGGTGTCACCGAAGCGCGTAAGGCCGGCTACGACTTCACGACGTACTACAAGGACGGGTTCGGGTTCGCCGCGAAGGCCGGCTCAACGCAAGCGCCCGTCAAGGACATCGTCGACCTGTGCGGGAAGAAGCTCGGCACCGGCGTGGGTACGAGTTTCATCGCGCTCCTGAATGACCGTCAGGACGTGTGCTCCAAGGCGGGTAAGCCCGCGTACAGCGTGACGACGTTCCCCGACTCGGCGTCGTGGCTGCTGGCGATCGACCAGGGCCGGATCGACCTGGAGGTGTCGACCGCGATCGGCCTGCGCTACGCGGCGAAGGAGAACACCGGGAAGATCGCGTTTGTGGGCGGGCTGTTCGAGGAGAGCGTCGGGTTCGTGACCCGCAAGGGGTCCGGTCTGGAGGTCGCGTTGAACAAGGCCGTACAGAAGCTGATCGACGACGGTACGTACGGGAAGATCCTCACCGCCTGGGGCCTGGCCGACGCCGCGCTGCCGACTTCGCAGATCAACCCGCCGGGTCTGCGGTGAGCGCCTACCGGGTGGCGATCGTGGGCGCCGGGCCGCGCGGTGTGGGTGTGCTTGAGCGGCTGGTCGCGAACTACTCCGCGGTCGCCGGCGGACGGCCGGTCGAGGTGCACCTGGTCGATCCGTACGCGCCCGGCGGTGGCCGGGTGTGGCGGCGCACGCAGTCGGCGCACCTGCGGATGAACTCGATGGCGCAGGACGTCACGATGTTCACCGACGACGCGGTACGGATGGACGGCCCCGTGGTCCCCGGCCCGTCGTTGGCGCAGTGGGCCGGGCAGTACCGGGTGCACGACGCCGGTCCCGACGGAGGGCGCACGCCGCTGCTCGGGACCGACTTCCCGACCCGGCGGGCACAGGCCGGCTACCTGGAGTGGTTCTATCGCCGGATCACCGGTGACCTGCCGCGCGGGTTGACCGTACGCACGCATTGCGCGCAAGCCACGGACCTGCGGGACGGTCCCGACGGGCGGCAGCTGCTGACTCTCGACACCGGTGTCCTGGCGGTCGACTCGGTTGTCCTGGCACAGGGCCATCTGGACGCCGACCCGGCCGGGGAGGACGCCTGGCACGCGGCGTTCGCCGAGCGGCACAAGCTGTTCCACCTGCCGCCGGCGTACACGGCCGACGTGGACCTGTCCGGGATCGAGCCCGGCGACAAGGTGATCGTGCGCGGCTTCGGCCTGGCGTTCGTGGACCTGATGGCCCTGCTGACGCAGGGCAGGGGCGGCCGGTACGAGGCACTCCCCCAGGGTGGTCTGCGGTATGTGCCGTCCGGCCTTGAGCCCGTTCTTTACGTGGGTTCGCGACGCGGAGTGCCGTACCACTCGAAGACCGCCTATCCGTTGCAGGGCGCGAAGCCGGACCTGCCGCGGTTCTTCACCCGCACGTCGATCGGTTCGCTGCTGGCTTCGTTGGAAGGCCCGGTGGAGTTCCGTCGGGACGTGTGGCCGCTGATCGCCAAGGAGGTCGGCTGGGGCTACTACTTCGAGCTGCTGACCGCCCACCCCGAGCGGGTGTCGGTCGGCTTCGAGGAGTTCAGCAGCCGGTATTCGGCCGCCGGGTGGGACAGCGACGAGCTGCGTCACCTTGTCGACACGACGGTCACCGATCCGGCGGACCGGCTCGACTTCGCCCGCCTGGACCGCCCCCTGGACGGGGTGGAGTTCACCGACCAGGAGCACGTCCAGCAACGGCTCCGCACGTACATCGCGGCCGACGCGGCCCGCCGTTCGGACCCCGCGTTCAGCGCGGACCTGGGCGCGTTCACCGCTCTCCTTTCGGTGTTCGGGCACCTGCCGTTCCTGATGGCGTCCGGGCGGCTCGACCAGGGTTCGCTCGTCCGGGAGTTCGACGGCTGGTTCTTCGGCTTCTTCAGTTCCCTGGCGTCCGGGCCCCCCGGGTTCCGGCTTGAGGAGCTGCTGGCCCTGTCGCACGCCGGTGTGGTCCGCTTCCTCGGCGCGGACATCCGGGTGACGGCCGACGCCGGGCGCGGCCTGTTCACCGCGGGTTCGGCGTCCGCGCCCGGTGAGGTGGAGGCGACCGCGCTGGTGGAGGCGCGACTGCCGTCCGCGTCGGTGCGGCGCACCCGGGACCCGCTCCTGCGGGCCCTGCACCGCCGCGGCGAGGCGGCGGAGGAAGTCCTGACCGGCTGCGACGGGCAGCGGCACGAGACGGGCAGGCTGCGGGTCTCCGCCACGGACGGCCGGCTGGTCGACCAGGCCGGGGAGCCGCATCCGCGGCGGTACGCGCTGGGCAGTCATACGACCGTCCGTACGGCGGCGGCCTTCGCCCGGCCCACTACCGATTCGGGCGCGGCCCGGGGGAACGACACGGTGGCGCGGGACATCCTGCGGGCGGCTTCGGCGCTTCCTGTTGATGTTTCGGTGCCGGACGGGGAGCTTATGAGAACCGTCACCTGACGCACCATCATCTCAGTGCCGGTTGCTATACAGGGCTGCTCGGAACATCTACTCGGGAGACCTGACATGACCGCCGCCACCGTGTTCACCGACCTGCAGCAGATCAAGGACGCCGAGGGTTCCCACCTCGGCTACAGCGACTGGCTGGAGATCACCCAGGAGCGGATCGACGCGTTCGCTGAGGCGACCGGGGACCACCAGTGGATCCACGTGGACCCGGTCAAGGCCGCGGACGGCCCGTTCGGCACGACGATCGCGCACGGTTATCTCACGCTGGCGCTGTCGAACCTGTTCCTGCCGCAGATCCTTGAGGTGCGGAACATCTCGATGGGCGTGAACTACGGCATGGAGAAGGTGCGCTTCCCGTCGCCGATCCGGGTGGGCGCGCGGATCCGCGGCGGGGCGCAGCTGGTGTCGGTCGCCGACATCGCCGGCGGCGTACAGGTGGTCAACCGGATCACGGTAGAGATCGACGGGGAGGCGAAGCCGGGCTGCGTGATCGACTCGGTGACGCGCTACCTGGCCTGAGGCTTCCGGCACAGAAGCGGGGGTACGCCGTTCGGCGTGCCCCCGCTTCTTGTCGTTCTCAGAAGTTCAGGTTGCTCAACAGGCTCGCGAAGCTGTTTCCGCTGGACCGGACGCTGGGGGCGATGCTCGTGCCGGCCAGGTAGAAGCCGAGCAGGCAGCACACGATGGCGTGCCAGATCTTCATCCCGCCCTTGCGGATGAAGAGAAACACGATCACGCTCAGAAGGACGACGGTTGAGACGGACAGGGCCATTTTTCGGCTCCTCGAACAGTGCGCGCGGCGCGCCGGGGGACATGGACGGAACGTACGCGCCGGGATCCGCGCGCTGCGCTGGCCGGGCGAGGACCGTCACATGCTGTTTTGTGACTTTGTCGACTTAGCTGCGCGATCAAGACACTAACAGAATGCATACATACAGTCGCATTTAGCGATATTGTGTGCCTGCGTGTCGCTTCTGCGTCTGATCGGAGTACGCAAAAGGGCCGTGCCGCGTTCTTCGCGGCACGGCCCCGGGCGTTGTTCCGGAGGGTGTCAGGCCAGGTTCGGGATCTGCCAGTCGATCTCCTGGTGCCCCAGCCGCTTGAGCGCGTCGTCGATCTGCGAGAACGGCTTGGAGCCGAAGAACAACTTCGCCGACAGCGGGGACGGGTGCGCACCTTCCACGATCACGTGGCGGGTGGTGTCGATGAGGGCGCCCTTCTTCTTCGCGTAGGCACCCCACAGGACAAACACGACGGGCTTCTCCCGGTCGCTGATCGCCTTGATGACAGCGTCGGTGAAAGCCTCCCAGCCCTGCTTCTTGTGCGAGGCCGCCTCGTGCGCGCGCACCGTCAGCACCGCGTTGAGCAGCAGCACGCCCTGCTCGGCCCACGGCATGAGATAGCCGTTGTCGGGGATGGTCGTCCCGATGTCAGCGGCCATCTCCTTGTAGATGTTGCGCAGTGACGGCGGTGTCTTGATCCCCGGGCGCACCGAGAAGCACATGCCGTGCGCCTGGTTGTCGTCGTGGTACGGGTCCTGACCGAGGATGACGACCTCGATGTCGTCGTACGGGGTCTGCTTGAGCGCGGCGAACGTCTCGTCCTGCGGCGGGAAGACCTGCTGTTCGGCCCGCTCGGCGGTGACGAAGGCGTCCAGTTTCGCGAAGTACGGCTTTTCCGTCTCCGCCTTCAGGACGTTCTGCCAGGACTCGGGGATGAGTCCACCCAGCACGGTCTCCACCACAGTTACCTCCACGACGCACGTTTTTTGGTGATTCAGTTCTTGGTGCTGCGTTCTTCCCAGTGACGCGGGGTCAAACGTAGTAGGCCCGTCCGACACGTATGTCGGACGGGCCTACTTGCTACGGATGCGTACGGATGCGTACGGATGCGTACGGATGCGATCAGGCTGCGATCAGGCTGCGATCGTCTCTTCTTCCTTCTTCTCCGGCTTGTAGCAGAGCTTGAGCAGCAACGCGGCGTTGGCCACGCCCAGTCCCGCGGCGACGAGCGCCGGCTTGAGGCCGCCGGTGGACTTGCGGCCGACGAGGTTGTCGAGCGAGTAGCGGCCGTTGCCGAGGGCGGCGAGCGCGACGGCGGAACCGCCGACGATCGCGCAGTACTCCCAGCCGCCCTTGAACACGAAGTAGCCCTTGCCCCGGTGGTCGGTGCGCGCGGCGACGGCCATCAGGCCGACGGTGGCGGCGGCCGGGAACGGGTTGGCCGCGCCGACGACCAGACCGGCGCCGGCTGCCATCTCCGTACCGGCCGCGAGCTTGGCGTGCAGGTCGGCGGGCTTGAGGCCGAGCGACTCGAACCACCCGGTGGTGCCTTCGAGCCCACCGGGACCGGCGACCTTGTTGTAGCCGTGCGCGAACAGCATCGTCCCGAGGGCGGTCCGCAGTACGAGCGCCGCGACGTCCGTCCCCGTAGCCGCCGCTACGGCCGCCGCCTTGTTCTTCTTCCTGCCGAACATTGCCACTCCATCCATTGCCCTGCCGGGGCTTGACTCTCCGTCACATTTCAACTGTCAACTTACCGGAGGAGGTGGGGGGATCCGGGTAGGTCGTGGTGAAGGTCATTGCGGGGTGGGGGGCGATCACTCTCGGGGAGGCGTCGCGACGCTTGCTCTGCAGCAGACTCGTGCTGTCCTACATGGCGGTGGGATCCCTCCAGGGACGCTCCGCAACCTCCGCTGGCGGACCTCAGGAAATGACGGTCATCTCGTTGCGATCCCTCCGGGGACGCTCCGCGACCTGAGAGTAAAGCCGCAGGTCAGGGTACTGATCGAATCACCTCCCGAACCTCCCTGCCGACACTACGCCCATGCGGTCCAGTCGATTCGCCTAATCGTTCAACCAGACCTGACAACACTCAGTCAAGTACGCCACTCTGGACAACTACGCCAACTTGGCGGACACTAAACTTATGACTGCCGAACCCCTGGAACTCCCCGTCAACGAAGCCCGGGATCACTTCTCGGATGCAGTGAACCGCGCGGTGTTCGCCGGCGAGGTCACCTACGTCACCCGTGGTCGCAACCGGATCCGGGCCGCAGCGATCGTGCCGGCGGGCATGGTCGAAGCCTACGAAGCGCTGCTGGAGCAGGAGGACGCACGGATTGCCACCGAGCGTCTGACCGATATCGAGACCGGCCACGTGGTGCCGCTGTCCGCGAAGGATGTCGCTCGAGAGCTAGGCCTGTGACCACACCCTCTCCGATGTACAGCGTTTCCTACGATCCGCGCGCGGTAAAGGAGTTGGCCAAGATCGACAAGCCGACTGCCCGCCGAATCCACGCGGCAGCACTCGCTCTCGGCCAGGACCCACGCCCGTCCGGCTGCAAGAAGCTCAGCGGCCACAAGGAGCTCTGGCGGATCCGCGTCGGGGACCATCGCATCGTGTACACCGTGAACGACGGTGTCCTGACGGTTCTGGTGCTGCGCGTCGCGAACCGGCGCGAGGTCTACCGGCAGCTCTGAACCAGGTTCCGGGCCCCAGCACAAGACGCTGTTACCGCGCTTGGTTGCGATCCCTGGAGGGATCGCAACGTGGTGTAGGTCTGCGGGACCAGGGCGTGGCCGAAGTCGCGGGGGTTCCCTGGAGGGATCGCAACGGGTTGTAGCCAGTCGCCGCGCTCTCCAAGTCCTGGGTCGCAGAGGCTCCCTAAAGGGATCTACACCCCCACAACCCCCCGCGGCACCACCACCGGCACCCCATCCCCCGGTGCCCGCAGCACGTCCGCCTCCACGTCGTACAACTCCCGTACCAGCTCAGCCGTTACGATCTCGCGCGGCGCACCACTGGCCACCACCCGGCCGTCGCGCATCGCCACCAGCACATCCGCGTAGCGCGCGGCTGACACCAGGTCATGCAGCACCATGACAACAGTCCGGCCGCCGGCCGCGACCTGGCGTACCAGCCCTAGGACCTCCACCGCGTGGCCCATGTCCAGCGCCGAAGTGGGCTCGTCGAGCAGCATCACGGGTGTCTGCTGGGCGATCACCATCGCCACCCAGCACCGCTGCCGCTGGCCGCCGGACAGCTGGTCGAGGCGGCGGTCGGCGAGTTCCAGAGCGCCGGTGGCCTTGAGTGCTTCCGTACAGACGTCTTCGTCTTCCCTTGACCACTGCCGGAACAGGCCCTGGTGGGGGTGTCGGCCGTACCGGACAAGGCCCTCGACGGTGACGCCCTCAGGCGCCTGCGGGTTCTGCGGCAACAGGGCGATGCGGTGCGCCGCCTCACGGGGCTTCAGTTTCCAGATGTCGGCATCGCCGACGCGCACGGAACCGGACAGTGGCTTGTGCAGCCGGGCGACGGCGCGGAGCAGGGTCGACTTGCCGCAGCCGTTGGGGCCGACGATCGCCACCACCTGGCCGGGCGCGATACGCAGGTCGACGCCGTCCACGGCGGTGTGGCCCGGGTAACCCGCGCGCAGGTTCTCCACCAGCAGTTCCATCGGTCCAGCGCCTCCGCGGAGTCGGGTGTGGCCAAGCGTGCGCGACCAGCACCGCACAATCTAGATTAGGTGAGGCTAACCTAACTAAATTGACTCTTGCGCAGACCCCCCAGCCGATCCCTAATGGGTTGTAGCTCACAACCGATTCATCATGTAGTTGACACAAGCAACCAATAGGATCCGAACGCCCGCGAGACAAGGCGGGGAGCAAGGCAGGGAACACGGCGCCGGTACGGCGTGGGCAAGAGGGGGCCTGACTCAGTGTCAGCAGCGGAGCGTACGTCCACACCCGACGCGGAAGCGCCACACGTGGCAGCCAGACCGGGCGCCGTCATCGCGGTACTCGCCATGTGCGGCATCGTCGTGTCGGTCATGCAGACACTGGTCGTCCCGATCATCGTCCACCTGCCCGATCTTCTGCACACGTCCGCGTCCAACGCCTCCTGGGTGATCACCGCGACGCTTCTCGCCTCCGCCATCGCCACGCCGGTCATGGGCCGGGTCGGTGACATGTTCGGCAAGCGCCGGGTCGTGCTGGTCTGCCTGACGCTGCTGATCATCGGCTCCGTGCTGTGCGCGCTCACCAGCTCGATCGTCCCGGTGGTCATCGGCCGCGCGCTCCAGGGCACCGCGATGGGTGTCATCCCGCTGGGCATCGCCATCATGCGGGACGAACTCCCGCCCGCGAAGCTCCAGTCCGCCATCGCGGTGATGAGCGCGTCCATGGGAATCGGCGGCGCGCTCGGCCTGCCGGTCTCGGCCTGGCTCGCCCAACAGACCGACTGGCACGCCATGTTCTGGATGTCGGGCGGCCTCGGCGTAGTGAGCCTGGTCCTTGTGATGCTGTTCGTACCGGAGTCGCCGGTGCGCACACCGGGCCGCTTCGACTTCCCGGGCGCGGTGATGCTGAGCGCAGGTCTGCTGTCCTTCCTGCTCCCCATCTCCAAGGGCGGTGACTGGGGCTGGGGTTCTACGAAGACCGTCGGCCTGTTCGTCGCGTCGCTGGTGATCCTGCTCGGCTGGGGCTGGTTCGAACTGAGGCAGAGTCAGCCGCTGGTGGACCTGCGGGTGTCCGCCCGGCCGCAGGTGCTGCTGACCAACGCGGCGACCGTAGTTGTCGGGTTCGCGATGTATGCGATGAACCTCGTGATGCCGCAGATCCTTCAGCTTCCGTCGTCGACCGGGTACGGCCTGGGGAAGTCGATGGTGGTCGCCGGTCTGTGCATGGCGCCCGGCGGTATCGCGATGATGTTGGTCTCGCCGCTGTCCGCGCGCCTCTCCCAGGCCCGGGGGCCGAAAGTCTCGCTGGTCACCGGCATCACGGTCATCGCGTTCGGCTACGGGCTCGCGCCGTGGATGATGGACTCCGTGTGGAAGGTGACCACCATCGGCGTGGTCATCTGCGTCGGGATCGCCTTCGCGTACGGTTCGATGCCGTCCCTCATCATGCAGGCCGTGCCGATCAGCGAGACAGGTTCGGCCAACGGCCTCAACTCACTGATGCGCGCGATCGGTACGTCGACTTCGGCGGCGGTGGCCAGTGCGATCCTGGCGAACATGACGCTGACGATGGGCGGTCGCGAACTGCCTTCGCTGGACGGCTTCAAGACCGTGTTGTGGGTCGGCGCCGGGGCTGCGGTGCTCGGCATCCTGCTGTCCCTGCTGATCCCGGCGAAGCACCAGAGGGTGCCGGCGGCGCTGCCCGGGCAGCCGGTCAAGCAGCCGGATTCCGTGGCTACCGGCTCTTTGGAGAACGCGAAGTCGTAAGGAACACAAACTCAAACGGTGACCCCGCGCCCGGTGTCGGAGAACGCCAGCAAGGACTTGCGGAGTCCGGCGAGCGTACGGGAGAGCAACCGCGAAACGTGCATCTGTGAGATTCCAAGACGCTCGCCGATCTGCGCCTGGGTCATGTCGCCGGTGAAGCGCATCGCCAGGATCGAGCGTTCCCGCGGGGACAGTCCGGCGATCAGCGGCCTGAGGGATTCGGTGTACTCGACCAGGTCCAGCTGGGGGTCTTCGGCACCCATCCGGTCCCCGAGGGTGACAGTCGCGTCCTCGTCGCTGAAGGCGTTCTCATCCAGCGAGGCGGCGGTGTAGGCGGAGCAGGCCTCCAGCCCCTCGGTCACCTTGTCCTCCGGGATCTCCAGCGTGTGCGCCAGCTCGGCGGGGGTCGGCGCGCGGCCCAGGTCGGCGGTCAGCCGGTCGGTCTCGCGCATCAGCTCCGCACGCAGTTCCCGCAGCCTGCGCGGCACCCGGACCGACCACGAGGTGTCCCGGAAGAAGCGTTTGATCTCCCCGGCGATGGTGGGCATCGCGTACGCCAGGAATCCCGTCTCGCGGGTGGTGTCGTACCGGTCGATCGCCTTGATCAGCCCGATCGTGCCGACCTGGAGGATGTCCTCCATGGGCTCCACCCGCCGCCGGTAGCGCCCGGCCGCATGCCGGACCAGCGGCATGTTGAGCTGCACCAGGCAGCCCCGCACATGACTGTGCGCGGCGCTTCCGGGGTCCAGGACGCTCAGTCGGCGCAGCATCTGTTCGCCGAGGTCGCGGGCGTCCAGCGGGGCGATGCCGTCCATGAGCTCGGGACGGGCGAGGGCTGCGTCGAGGTCGGGCACGGGGCGGTGGCGGACGGATCCGTCACTCCGGTTCCGGCGGGCCCGGAGCGTACGCCGCTGTTGCCCGCGGGCGGGTTCACCGTCGGGTGCGGCGGCTCCGCCGGGCGCCTGTTCAGGTGCCCGGAGGGTGGTGCGTTCGCGAAGGCTGCTGCCGTGGAAAGTCATGGGAATCCCTTGCCTGCAGGCGCGTATTCTGCGTTGCACCTCGCGCCTGCTCCGGCTCCGGGCGGTGAAACCTCCCGGGTGGTGGCTCTTCACTTCTGTATCACTGACACACAAAAGACCGGGGAGGCCGCGGGGCCTCCCCGGTCAACGCTGCCGTGGAACCGGTCAGGTGTTCTCCGTGCCCCGTTTGGTCAGGGCGCCGCGCATCCGGTCGACCAGGCCGGCGCCCGGGTTGGGCAGCTTGCTGACCGTCGGGTTGTCCGGGGACGTCGGGTGCGGGCGGGCGGGCGCGGCCGCCCGGGTCATTCCGGGATCATCAGCCGTTCCCGCAGCGCGACCAGCGTGCGGGCCAGGAGCCGGGACACGTGCATCTGCGAGATGCCGATGCGGTCGCCGATCTGCGCCTGGGTGAGGTTGCCGTAGAACCGCATGACGAGGATCGCCCGTTCGCGGGTGGGCAGCTCGGCGAGCAGCGGGCGCAGCGCCTCGCGGTATTCGACCAGGTCGAGGGCGTGGTCCTCGCAGCCGATCCGGTCGCCGACGGTCTCCTGGCCGTCCGCGTCGCCGTACGCGGTCTCGTCGAGGGACGTGGCGGTGTAGACGGTGCAGGCGTCGAGTCCTTCGAGGACTTCGACTTCGGTGAGGCCGAGGCGTTCGGCCAGTTCGAGGGGTGTGGGGCTGCGGCCCGCGAGGGCGGTCAGTTCGTCGGTGGCGCGCAGCAGTTCGGTGCGCAGTTCCCGCAGTCTGCGCGGAACCCGGACCGACCAGGAGGTGTCGCGGAAGAAGCGTTTGATCTCGCCGATGATCGTCGGCATGGCGTAGGCCATGAAGCTGCTGCCGCGGTCGGCTTCGTACCGGTCGATGGCCTTGATCAGGCCGATGGTGCCGACCTGGACGATGTCCTCGACGGGTTCGCCGCGGCGGCGGTAGCGGGCGGCGGCGTGCCGGACCATGGGGAGGTTCAGTTCGACGAGCAGGCCGCGGATGTAGGAGTGCGTGGCGGTGCCGGGTTCCAGGGTGGCGAGGCGGGCGAGCAGGGCGTCTCCGCAGGCACGGGCCATGGGAGTCGGCAGCCGGTGGAGCAGCTGCGGGTAGGCGAGGAGTTCGTCCACGTCGACTTCGATGACGACCTGCGGGACCGCCTTGACCTGGTCGGGCCCGGGGCTCTCCACGTGCTGTTGCCGCTGGTCGTCGGGGGGCACCACCGCTGGCAGGACGAGGGCGGGGACGGCCGTGCGGACCGTTCCGGCGTACGTGTCCGGCTCCAGCGGTGCGCGGGACGGTTGACGGCCCGGATTCACGGTGACCGTCTCGGGGTAATCGAGGCGCACAGGCATGCGAAGTCTTCCCATCCGGAACGGACCGAACTGACCTAATTTGGTCCGTTTTATCTAGCGACGAACCGACTAACCCCGAGTGGTTGTCGAGTCTGTGTCGCACACTTGCTCGCGGCAAGCGCCCCTAGGGATGACAAGGCTTCCCCCGTATGCCCGACACGCATGCTGACGTTGGGAAACACCGCTACAACCAGACAGTTTGGCGAATGAGAAGCCATCCGTTTGGCGCAGCATGAAACCGTACAAACGAGGACAAAAAAGCAATCGGGCCCCGGGCTGGTCACTTGAAGATAAGTGACCGGCCCGGGGCCCGGCTGTGTACGACTACCTTCCCCGATGCGACTGAGCGGAGCGAAGGCGTAGGGAGGAGAACGCCCGCGCTTGGAGCCCGCGCGAAGCGACGGGCGCGAAGCGTCCCGAGCGCGACCGGAGTGT
>NZ_JBXAWK010000054.1:0-44013 GCF_057291755.1 Kitasatospora sp. UYEF31 | reverse complement strand
GCTTTCCCGGGCGACGCGCAGGCGCCGAGCGACGACTGAGCGAAGCGAAGACGGCGGGAGGAAAACGCCTGCGCTTGGAGCCCGGAATCAGCACAACCTGCGCTTGGAGCCCGGAATCAGCACAGCCCGCGCTTGGAGCCCGGTATTTAAAGAGCTCGCTTACGCGCGATTTCGTACAGGACCACACCGGCCGCGACGCCCGCGTTCAGCGATTCGTTGCCCGACGCCATCGGAATCCGCACCCGGATGTCGCAGGTCTCGGAGACCAGGCGGGACAGGCCCTTGCCCTCGGAACCCACGACGACCACGACCGGCTCGGTCGCCGCCGCCAGTTCGGACAGTTCGACCTCACCGTCGGCCGCCAGGCCGACGACCAGCAGACCCTGCTTCTTGAAGTTCTTCAGCGACTGGGTCAGGTTGGCGACCTGGGAGATCGGGATGCGGGTGGCCGCACCGGCCGAGGTCTTCCACGCGCCGGCCGTCATCGAGGCCGCGCGGCGCTCGGGGATGACCACACCGTCGCCGCCGAAGGCCGCCACCGAGCGGATGACCGCACCGAGGTTGCGCGGGTCCGTGACACCGTCGAGCGCGACGATCATCGGCTTGCCGGGGCTGCCGAACGCGGCCTGGAGCAGGTCGTCGGGGTGCACGTAGGAGTACGGCGGGATCTGCAGGGCGATGCCCTGGTGGATCGCGCCGTCGGTCAGCCGGTCCAGCTCGGGGCGCGGGGCCTCGAGGATCGGGATCTTCCGGTCGTTGGCGATCTTCATCGCCTCACGGACGCGGTCGTCCGCGTCGATGAACTGCGCGATGTACAGCGAGATCGCCGGGATCTCCGCCTGCAGCGCCTCAAGCACCGAGTTACGGCCGGCGATCAGCTCGGACGGACCCTTGCTGTTGCCGCGCGACGGGCGGCGGGCGGTCCGGGGGCCGCCTTGGACGGCACGCCTCGCGGCGGCGTTGGCGGCGCGCTGCTTGGGGTGGCCCTTGCGTGCTTCACCGGGCGGCGTCGGGCCGCGGCCCTCCAGGGAACGGCGCGGCTTGCCGCCGGAACCGGCTGTCGCGACCTTCTTGTTCGAGGTGCGGCGACCTCGGCGTTCGGAGTTTCCAGCCATGACGTACATCTCCTTCGGTGGTTCTTGCGTCGCACCGAGGTGGTGCAGCCAGGAAAAAAGTGCTGTCGCTCAGCCGTGCGGAGCGGGCCCGGTCAGGACGCCCGTTCCACAGGCACGGCCGGGCTTGAGAACCCGGCTGTCACAGCCAAAACCTCAATAGTACTTATGCGATGGACCATCGCGCACCGCCCGCGGTGTCCTCCACCACGATCCCGGCGGCGGTGAGACGGTCCCGGACCGCGTCCGCGGCGGCGTAGTCCTTGCGGGCCCGCGCCGCCTGGCGCTGTTCGAGGGCGAGGCCGACGAGGTGGTCTACGACGTTTTTGAGCTCGTCGCCGCCGGACGCGCGGGACGCCCACGGCTCGGTGTGCGGGTCGAGCCCGAGCAGCCCCAGCATCGCCCGGACCGCCGTCAGGTGCGCGGTCGCGGCGTCCTTGTCCCCGGCGGCGAGTGCGGTGTTGCCGTCCCGGACTGCGTTGTGCAGTACGGCCATGGCCTGCGGCGTCGCCAGATCGTCGTCCATCGCCGCGGCGAACTCCGCCGGGACTTCGGACGCCGGGGCGAGCGGGCCGAGGGTCTCCGCGGCACGGTCGAGGAAGTTCTCGATCCGGGCGAAGGACGTCGCGGCCTCCTGGAGCGCCGGCACGCTGTACTCGATCATCGAACGGTAGTGCGGTGCGGCCAGGTAGTAGCGCAGCACGATCGGCGGCCACTTCTTGACCATGTCGGAGACCAGCACCGAGTTGCCGAGCGACTTGCTCATCTTCTCGCCGCTGAGCGTCACCCAGGCGTTGTGCATCCAGTAGCCGGCGAATTCGTCACCGGCCGCCTTGGACTGGGCGATCTCGTTCTCGTGGTGCGGGAAGATCAGGTCGAGCCCGCCGCCGTGGATGTCGAACGCCTTGCCGAAGTAGGCGTGTGCCATCGCGGAGCACTCCAGGTGCCAGCCGGGCCTGCCCCGGCCCCACGGGGTGGCCCAGGACGGCTCACCGGGCTTCGCGGCCTTCCACAGGGCGAAGTCGCGCGGGTCGCGCTTGTCCCCGCGCCCGCCGTCACCGGGGTCGCGCATGTCGGCGACCTTCTGCCCGGACAGCGCGCCGTACCCGGGGTACGAAGCGACGCTGAAGTAAACGTCGCCGCACTCGGTCGGGTAAGCGTGGCCGTTGTCGATCAGCCGCTGCATCATCTCGACCATGTCCGGGACGTGCCCCGTCGCCCGCGGCTCGACCGTGGGTGCCAGGCAGCCGAGCGCGTCGTAGGCGGCGTTGAAGGCGCGCTCGTTGCGGTGCGCGGTCTCCCACCAGGCGACCCCGGCTTCCGCCGACTTCGCGATGATCTTGTCGTCGATGTCGGTGACGTTGCGGCAGAAGGCGACTTCAAGACCGCGGTACGTCAGCCAGCGACGCAGTATGTCGAAGTTCAGCCCGGACCGGATGTGCCCGATATGTGGCGGCGCCTGCACGGTTGCCCCACACAGGTAGATCGTGGCCTTACCCGCTTCGAGCGGCACGAACTCCCTGACGGTACGGCTACCGGTGTCGTACAGGCGCATATTCACAGGCTCAAGTTTAGGGGAGACGGACGCCGTCCCACGACGTAGTTCCGTGACCGCCCCGGGGTCACCCCGCGACAACCACCTTGTCGGGCCGGATGCGGACGACGACCCGCTCGTCGTCGGGGCCGTCGTTGGTGTACGGACCGCCGGTGTAGATCTGCGAGAGCTCCTGGATCAGCTCCGGCGCGCCCTTCCCCTCCAACGTCGCCGTGCCCCGCACCTCGACGTACGAATAGGGGTTCTCCGCCGGGCTGACCAGCACGGTCACCTTGGGCTCCCGCTCGATGTTGCGGTGTTTGCGGCGGCCCTTGAGCGTCGACACCAGCACGTCGTCGCCGTCCGTCTTCGCCCAGACCACCGAAAGCTGGGGGCGGCCGTCCGGCTCGACGGTGGCGATGGTGGCGAAGTGCTTGCCGTCGATGAGTTCACGGGCTTCGGCGGGCAGCGTGGCAGACATGGGGGTCCCTCCAGATCAAAAACCGAAAGAAGAAGTCGTACAGGGTCTCCCTGCGACACTGCCGACCCGCGCGAGTCCACAAAACCACTTCAGGCCCGGGGGAACACCATCGCCGTGGCCAGCGCGGCCAGCCCCTCGGCACGGCCGGTCAGCCCCAGGCCGTCGGTTGTGGTCGCGGACACCGACACCGGTGCCCCGGCCGCCGCGGACAGCATGGCCTGCGCCTCCGCGCGACGTGGGCCGATCTTCGGCCGTACCCCGATGACCTGCACCGCGATGTTGCCGATCTCCCAGCCGGCTTCCCGGACCAGGCGTGCGGCCTCGGTCAGCAGCGTGTGGCCCGAAGCACCCTTGAACTCGGGGCGGGACGTGCCGAAGTGCGCGCCCAGGTCGCCGATCCCGGCGGCGGAGAACAGCGCGTCGCAGGCCGCGTGCGCGGCGACGTCACCGTCGGAGTGCCCGGACAGCCCGGTCTCACCGGGCCAGTGCAGCCCGGCCACCCACAGCTCACGCCCCTCTTCGAACGGGTGCACGTCCACCCCGATGCCGACGCGCGGCAGCAACACCGGCGGGAAGACCACGGATTCGGGCTGCACGGACACGTCGCTCCAGGAGAATCAGTTCGTACGGGAAAGCCCGTGCGTCCGGGCCGGGTCTTACCGGCCCGTTTCTCCGGGCCGGTGTTTTCCGGGCCGGGTTCTCTAACGCCGGGTTCTACTGCCGGGCCGGGTTCTACTGCCGGGCCGGGTTCTACTGCCGGGCCGGGTTCTACTGCCGGGCCGGGTTCCGCCGGGACAGCAACAGTGCCTCGGCGATCAGGAGGTCGAACGGCCGGGTGACCTTGAAGGCCTCCTCCGAACCGGGCACCACGGTCACCGTACGGCCCAGGGCCTCGACCATGCCGGCGTCGTCGGTCGCGCCGTCCTTGCCGAAGACCCCGTCGGCCGCGGCCTTGTGCGCGGCGGCCAGCGCCTCTCGCCGGAAGCCCTGCGGCGTCTGGACAGCGCGCAGGACAGAGCGGTCGACCGTACGGAGGACCTGCTCGACTGCGTCGACGGCTTCGACCTGCTTGATCGTGTCGACCACCGGGATCGCGGGGATCACCGCGTCGGCTCCGGCGGCCACCGCGTCGACCACCGCGTCCACGACCGAAACCGGGACAAAGGGCCGTGCGGCGTCATGGACCAGGATGATGTCGAAGTGCACCGGGGCCGCGTCGAGCGCGTTGGCCACCGACTGCTGCCGGGTGTCTCCACCGGCCACCACGATGAGCTGCGGGACTTCAGCACCTGAAATCCCGTACGACGTCAAAAGGCCACGCACCCCGGACACTTCGTCCGGGGGCGCGGCCACGATGATCGCGCCTACTCCGCTTGCCTGCGCCAGCGAGTGGACGGCGTGCACCAGCATCGGTACATCGCCCAGCTCCCGCAGCGCCTTGGGTGTGCCACCACCCAGCCGCAGTCCCTGGCCGGCAGCGGGGACCAGGACCGCCGCACGTCCCGCCCTGACACCTGACCCGACGGAAAGAATCGGATCAGGGTCGGCGCTGGTTGCGGCGGCCACACCGGGACCGACCGTCTGAGGAGTCTCCACCTGCACGGTCAGCCCTTTGCTCAAAAACCGTTGTCCCGTAGCTCCGCCTTGCGGGAAGCTGTGCGTCCGGACCCCCTGGGGTCCAGAACACCGGGTCGTGCGTCAGGAGGCGAGAACCTCGTCGAGGATCGCCTCGGCCTTGTCCTCGTTGGTGTTCTCCGCGAGCGCCAGCTCGCTGACCAGGATCTGCCGTGCCTTGGCGAGCATGCGCTTCTCACCTGCGGACAGCCCTCGGTCACGCTCGCGGCGCCACAAGTCGCGCACCACTTCGGCAACCTTGATAACGTCGCCGGAGGCGAGCTTCTCGAGGTTTGCCTTGTAGCGGCGCGACCAGTTGGTCGGCTCCTCGGTGTGCGGCGCACGCAGCACCTCGAAGACGCGCTCGAGCCCTTCCTGGCCGACCACATCGCGCACACCGACGAACTCTGCGTTCTCCGCCGGTACGCGAACCGTCAAATCACCCTGGGCGACCTTCAACACCAAGTAGGTCTTGTCCACACCCTTGATCGCACGCTGCTCGATCGCCTCGATCAGCGCGGCGCCGTGATGGGGGTAGACCACGGTGTCGCCAACCTTGAACGTCATTTGACAGGTACCCCTTCCGTGGCTATCTAGAGTAACACGGCTTACGCCCCTAACGAATGGCGTTTCCGCAGGTCAGAGCGGTCCACAGGGCTTGACAACACCCCTTCCGGCGTGCTTCGACCTGCTTTTGGAGTCGGTTCATGCGATCCTTAAACACGTCGCACAACCCCTTTTTCCTGGGGTTTTACATCGAACACAAGATCGGTTGAGTCGCGGGTCGGCGGATTGTCCGGGTGACGTCAGAAAGCCGCAGGCGGTGAGCCGAGTGCGCCTGTCCGCCGACGACTGAGTACGCTGAGCCCGGCTCCGGTCCGCTTCCCGATCATGGGAGCACTCCTTTTCCTTCGGATGACGCCGGGCCGGCCCTGTTGATCCGAGTTCCGATCGCCAAGGAGATGCGCCGACGTGAGCCGCAGCCTTCGACGCGGCGCCGTCGCCGCCGTACTCGCCCTCGCACTTTCCCCTCTCGCAGCCTGCGCGAGCGGCGGTGACGCGGCTACGCATGAGATGAAGCCCAAGACCGCGCACACCGCCGCGGGGGACATCAAGATCCAGAACCTGCAGCTCGTCACTGGCGACCCCAAGGTGAACCCCCGGGACATCGCCCTGGGCGCGTCCCTGATCAACAACGGGGCCCAGGACGACACGGTCACCCGGATCACCCTGGACGGCGGCGCCGGACCGGCCACCCTGCCCGGTGGCCCTGTCCGGATTCCGGCGCACGGTGCGGCGCTCCTGGTGCCCAAGCCCGCGCAGGAGGAACTGCCGTCCACCAGTCCGCAGGCGGCCAAGTACCTCGGTACGGCGCTGTTCTCCGGCACCAAGGGCGTAACCGCAGGCGACTACCGCAAGGTCACCTTCTTCTTCGAGAAGTCCGGTGAGGTCACGGTGGACGTCGCGGTGCACCTCCCGGACTCCTACCTCCAGGCGCTGATGCCGTCGGCCCCGGCCGCCCCCGTGGGGGCCCCGTCGGTCGCCCCGGCTGCTTCCGCGACCCCTGCGGCCACCGGCACGCCGAACGCCTCCGGAACGCCGGGCTCCCCCGTGTCCGGTACGCCGCGCGGCTCTGAGAGCAGCGCCGCGAACCGCTGAGGACGTCTGCTCCCAGGAAAGAGGGGCTGTACGCGCCGGCTGGCGCGTACAGCCCCTCTTTTTTGCTGTTCCTATCCTGCTGTTCCCAGACCCTGCTGTTCCCAGACCCTGCTGTTCCTAGGCTTCGAACTTGTAGCCCAGGCCGCGCACGGTGACCAGGTGCTGCGGGGCGCCCGGGTCCGGCTCGACCTTCGCCCGCAGGCGCTTGACGTGCACGTCCAGCGTCTTCGTGTCGCCGACGTAGCCAGCGCCCCAGACACGGTCGATCAGCTGCATCCGGGTGAGCACCCGCCCCGAGTTGCGGAGCAGGAGTTCGAGCAGGTCGAACTCCTTGAGCGGCAGGTCCACCTTGACGCCGTCCACGGTCACCCGGTGCCGGTCCACGTCCATGCGGACCGGACCGGCCTCCAGGATGTGCGATTCGGACTCCGGGGCATCCCCGCCGTGCCTGCGCAGCACGGCGTGGATACGGGCGACGAGCTCGCGGGACGAGTAGGGCTTGGTGACGTAGTCGTCCGCGCCGATCTCCAGGCCGACGACCTTGTCCACCTCGCTGTCCTTGGCGGTCACCATGATGACTGGGACGTTGGACTTCGCGCGCAGTCGACGGCAGACCTCGGTCCCGGGCAAGCCCGGCAGCATGAGGTCGAGCAGGACCAGGTCCGCGCCGCCCTGATCGAACTGCTCCAGCGCTTCCGGCCCGGTGGCCGCGACGCTGACCTCAAAGCCTTCCTTGCGGAGCATGTACGACAGCGCGTCGCTGAAGGACTCCTCGTCCTCTACGACGAGCAACCGGGTCATCCTGTGGCCTCCACGGATTGTGTTTCAGGCTTGGGTTCCGACTTGGGTGCCGAACCGACGGACCGGTTTACCGGCGGCGACGTCAGCGGCAGTTGTACGACGAACGTCGTGCCCACCCCCTCCAGGCTACGGACGGCGACTTCACCGCCGTGACCGGCCACGATGTGTTTGACGATGGACAGGCCCAGACCGGTGCCGCCGGTGGCCCGGGAACGGGCCGGGTCGACCCGGTAGAAGCGTTCGAAGATGCGGTCGAGGTCGCGTTGCGGGATGCCGATGCCCTGGTCGGAGACCGTGATGACGGCGGTACCACCCTTCGTCCGTACGTCGATGTCGACGCGGGTGCGCTCCTGGCTGTAGTTGACCGCGTTTTCGACGAGGTTGCCCACCGCGGTGACCAGTTGGTTGTGGTCACCCGCGACGTACAGGTCGCCGTCACCGCCGACGGTCAGCCGGATCTGCTTGGCCATGGCCAGCTGGCGGCAGCGGTCGACCGCCTCGACGGTCAGATCGTCCACCGGAACCGCGGTGATGGCTTTGAGCGGTCCGTCGTTCTGCACCCGGGACAGGTCGATGAGCTCCTGGACGAGGCTGGTCAGGCGGGCCGATTCGATCTGCATGCGCCCGGCGAAGCGGATGATCGCCTCCGGGTCGTCACTGGCGTCCATGACGGCTTCGGCGAGCAGTGACAGGGCACCCACGGGCGTTTTGAGCTCATGGCTGACGTTGACCACGAAGTCGCGGCGGACCGCGTCGACCCGGCGGGCCTCAGTCCGGTCCTCGACCAGCAGCAGGACCAGTTTGGAACCGAGCGGCGCGACCCGGGCCGACACTTCCATCTCGCCGCCGTCACGGCGCGGCAGGGTCAGATCGTGCTGGCGTATCTCGCCGTCGCGCCGGGTGTCGTGGGCGAAGCGCAGGAGGTCTTCCGGAACCAGTTGGTCGCCCCGGACCAGCCCTTGCCGGTAGGCCGCCGAGCTGGCTTTGAGGACCACGTCGCGCTCGTCCAGGACGACGGCTGAGGACCGCAGTACGGACAGCACCGTGGCCACGCCGGGGGGCAGGGCGGGCTCCTGCGCCGTCCTGTCCGACTGCCGTCCTGCCTGATCCCGCTCGCTCCACCGGAAGGCCAGGGTGCCGATGACACCCACGGACAGTCCGGCCAGGGCGGTGAGGGTGGCCACGGCCACGTTCACATCCACACTCGCCAGGGTAAGGCTCACCCGGACGGGTGAAACCCCTGGACAGGGTGCGTGTCCAGTGCGTCGGGAGATCTTCACCGGTCGTTCATCCGGTGCACGGGGCTGGTTCAGGTTGCCCGCCCGTCCGCCGCGAACCGGCCCGGACTACCGGCGCGCGGTGGTGCGACCGGCACCCTGAAAGCCCCGGTGCGCGGGGTTTTGCGGGTATCCGCCCGTTGACGCGGCGTTGCCGACCGGGTTGACTCGGAGGCGGGCGGTACCTCCGTTCGAGTGAAACCCGCGGCGGTTCTTCTTTCAGTTCCGGGCAGCGGATTGACTCGCCGGTGGACGCGACACCGTCCGCGTACGAACGTCACCTGCGCATGCAACGGAGGTCGCTCGACGATGCCGACCAATGAGAGTCCCAAGCCGGGCTGCAGCTGCCCGACGAGTTGCGGCTGCGGCTGCAAGTCAGGCCAGAACTGCAACTGCGGGGGGAGCTGCGGCAAGAAGTAGTCCGGCCACCCGCTGATTCCGAAGGCTCCACGGGCCACCCGGCCCCTTCCGTGAGACCGGGCGGCCCGTGGTTTCTCCGGCCTACCGCTCGCCCCCCGCCGCCGCCGAATCGCCACGGCGGCCCGGGGCTCCCCCGGGGCTCGTCGAATCCGCCGACCTGACGGTGCAGGACCCGCCGCGCGACAGACGGCCCACAGAAGGCCCACAGACGGCCCAGCATGCGGAAAAGCCCCGCACCGACGGCTGAACCGCTGGTGCGGGGCGTGATCCGCTGGGGGTTTACTTCTTGCCCTGGTTCTTGACCGCCTCGATCGCCGCGGCGGCGGCCTGCGGGTCGAGGTAGGCGCCACCGGCCGTGACCGGCTTCAGGTCCGCGTCCAGCTCGTACAGCAGCGGGATGCCGGTGGGGATGTTCAGCCCGGCGATCGCCTCGTCGGAGACCCCGTCCAGGTGCTTGACGAGCCCGCGCAGCGAGTTGCCGTGGGCCGCCACGAGCACGGTGCGGCCGGTGCGCAGGTCCGGCACAATCGCGTCGTACCAGTACGGGAGCATGCGGTCCACGACGTCCTTGAGGCACTCGGTGCGCGGACGCAGCTCAGCCGGCAGGGTCGCGTACGCCGGGTCGTGGAACTGGGAGTAGTCGTCGTCCTCCGGCAGCGGCGGCGGCGGGGTGTCGTAGGACCGCCGCCAGAGCATGAACTGCTCCTCGCCGAACTCGGCGAGCGTCTGCTTCTTGTCCTTGCCCTGGAGTGCGCCGTAGTGCCGCTCGTTCAGCCGCCAGGAGCGGCGCACGGGGATCCAGTTGCGGTCGGCCGCGTCGAGCGCGAGGTTCGCGGTGCGGATCGCCCGGCGCTGCAGCGACGTGTGCAGCACGTCGGGGAGCAGCCCGGCGTCGGTGAGGAGTTGTCCGCCGCGGGTTGCTTCCTTCTCGCCCTTGGCGGTCAGGTCGACGTCGACCCAGCCGGTGAAGAGCCCTGCCTCGTTCCATTTGCTCTCACCGTGGCGGAGCAGGATCAACTTGAAAGAAGAATCAGCCATGGTCACGAGGGTAGATGAGAGTCGTCAGCGGTTCTCGGGGGCGGCGAACTTGATGAAGGCCTGCAAGTTCTTCAGCGACTCCCCCTTCTCCACCCGCCAGTCCCACTCCCGTTTGATCGACGTGGCGAAGCCCAGTTCGAGCAGCGTGTTGAAACTGTCGTCCGAGGTCTGCAGGACAACGCCGAGCAGCCGGTCGATCTCGTCCGCGGTCACGGCGTGCAGGGAGACCTTGCCGGTGAGGAAGACGTCGCCGAGCCGGTCGAGGGCAAAGGAGACGCCGTACAGCTTGACGTTGCGTTCCAGCATCCAGCGGTAGAACGCGGCGTGGTTCTCGTCCGGTTTGCGGATGACGAAGGCGTTGACCGACAGCGCGTGTTCACCGATGCGCAGTGCGCAGTTCGTCTTGAGTTTTCGGACGCCCGGCAGGGTGGCGATGTACGTGCCGTCGCCGGTGGTCTCCCACTCGATGCCGGCCTCGGTGAGAGCGGTCCGTACGGTCTTCTCGACCTGATCGCGCAGTTCCACGCTGTTTACCTCCTCGGACGTCGTGCTCCGACGTTAGCGCCCCGCAACCAACCGTTCCTCGGAAAATGCCGGACGGGCAAGAACGTGGGCGTACACATCGGCCATGGACGCGGCGGCGACTGGCCAGCCGAAGGCCGCCGCGTGCCGCACGGCTCCCCGGGAGTAGAGGTCGCGAAGCCTGGGGGCTTCGAGGAAGGGGCGGAGGGCCGCCGCGTAGTCGACCGGGTCGTGCCCGTCGACGAGGGTGCCGGAGATGCCGTCCCGGACGGCGGTGGACAGTCCGCCGACCGCTGCGGCCACCACGGGGGTGCCGCTGGCCTGCGCTTCGATCGCGACGAGGCCGAAGGATTCGTTGTACGAGGGGACGACGGCCACGGTGGCGGCGCGGTACCAGTCGGCGAGGGTGTGCTGCGGGACGGGCTTGCAGAAGCGCACCACGTCCTGGAGGCCGAGCGAGGCGGCGATCTTGTACAGGTGTTCGGGTTCGGCCAGGCCGTTGCCGCTCGGACCGCCGACGATGGCCACGACCAGCTTGGCGCGCAGCGCGGGGCTCGTGCGCAGCAGCTCGGCCGCTGCGTACAGAACTATGTCGGGTGCCTTGAGCGGCTGTATGCGGCCGGCGAACAACATGACGTGGGCATCCAGCGGGAGGCCGAGCCGGCGGCGGGCGGCGGCCATACTGGCGGGCCCGTTGTCGCCCTCCGGGTGGAAGGTGCCCAGGTCGACGCCCGGGTTGACGACAGCGACCTGGTCGGGGGACGCGCCGTAGAGGTCGATCAGCTGGTCGGCCTCCTCCGGGGTGTTGGCGACCAGGCGGTCGGCCGCGGCCACCACCTGCTCCTCGCCGATCACCCGGGCCGACGGCTCAGGTGCGTCACCCAGCGCGATCGCCTTGTTCTTCACCTTGGCCATGGTGTGCATGGTGTGCACGAGTGGCACACCCCAGCGCTCTTTGGCGAGCCAGCCGACCTGCCCGGACAGCCAGTAGTGCGAGTGGACCAGGTCGTAGTAGCCGGGTTCGCGCATCGCCTCGGTGCGCAGCACGCCCGAGGTGAAGGCGCACAGCTGGGCCGGGAGGTCTTCCTTGACCAGGCCTTCGTACGGTCCGGCGTTGACGTGGCGGACAAGCACTCCGGGGGCCATCTCGACGACCGGGGGCAGGTCGGAGCTGGTGGCCCGGGTGAATATCTCCACCTCGATGCCGAGCGCGGCCAGCCGCTTGGACATCTCGACGATGTACACGTTCATGCCACCGGCGTCGCCGGTGCCCGGCTGGTGCAGCGGGGAGGTGTGCACACTGAGTGTGGCGATCCGGCGCGGCGCCCCTCGGCGGGGCGCGAGCTGCGCGACCGTGCCGTCACTGCTCCTCATGCGGACAGTCCTCCTGATGTGTCGACGTGCCGGGGCCGACGATCGGTTTCGTCTTTCTTCGTACGGAAGCCGTGCCGCAGCGGTTCAACCGCTGCGTCCCGGTCGGAGCAGCACTCCCCCGTCAAGTGTTAACCGATCGGAGATCGGTTCTGATTCCCGGGGTCCGTAGCTCCGTGACGCAGGTCCCACACAATCGGTCCGCCGGCGGGTCCGCACCAGAGGCCGACCCGTTACTGTACGCACGCGTACGGGCTCGCTCCCCGCCGCGTTTACCCTGTGAGACATGGCGATCCGCGGCACTGCATCCGATGTGGCGACCGCTTTCCCCGTTCGCCGGGCCGCCGGGACCGCCACCAGAGCGCTGCGCCCCGTCGGAGTGATCACCCGGGGCACCACCCACCAGAACCGGCTGCGCCGGGTGGACCGGTGGATCACCGGTTTCCACGGCCGGCTGCTGCGTACCGCCGCCGACCCGTTGGTCGTGGACCTCGGCTACGGGGCTTCGGCGACGACCCCGGTCGAGTTGTTCCGCCGGGTGCGCACGGTGCGCGGCGACGCCGAAGTGACCGGTGTGGAGATCGACCCGCAACGGGTCGCCGCCGCGCTCCCCTACGCCGAGCCGGGGCTGACCTTCGTCCGCGGCGGCTTCGAGACCCCCCTTCCTGGCGGCCGGCGACCGGTGGTCATCCGGGCGTTCAACGTCCTTCGGCAGTACGAGGAGGAGGCTGTCGGCGCGGCGTGGTCCGCGATGTGCTCACGACTGGCCCCGGGTGGTCTCCTGGTCGAGGGCACCTGCGACGAACTCGGCCGCCGGGCCTCCTGGGTGGCGCTCGACGCGGCCGCAAGGCCGTTGACGTTGAGTATTTCCGTACGGCTGAAAGGTTTTGACTGTCCGTCTGATGTCGCCGAGCGGCTGCCGAAGGCGCTCATCCACCGCAATGTGCCGGGCGAGCCTGTGCACGCCTTCCTGCGGGACTTCGACCGGGCGTGGGCCACGTGCAGCCCGCTGGCCTCGTTCGGGGCCCGGCAGCGCTGGATCGCCGCGGTCCGCGCCCTTGCCGCCACCTGGCCGGTAGTCGACAATCCGGCCCGCTGGCGGCTCGGCGAAGTGACCGTCGACTGGGCGGCTGTGGCTCCGCGTTGACGCCTGTACCGAGGCCTGCGCGGAGGCTCTCAGCATGACCGGCACATGGACAGTCACCTGGTCTTTCGCATACGACACGTGACGATCTCCGTACAGCTGGTCCGGATCTTTCCTTTTTGACCCCATAAGGGTGTTGAGGTATCGCCCACACCCCCTGCCGCAACCATCTGATACGTGGCAGTATCCGCGGTTGGAACCGGTTCCCGTCCGGACGGCAGCGATTGGCGTCCAAACAGGTGCCGGTTCCGTTCAGGTGACGGCCCGTGACGATCCTTCAGGACTTCTCCGGGTCTTCTTTCCGGTCACGTTGCGAGCAGTGCGGATGGGCGAGGGGCAGCGGTATGGCGAAGCTTTTGACCGGCAAGTCCGGTCGGTGGACGCGGGTGGTGACCGCCGGCGGAGTGGCACTGTTGTGCGCCGCACTGTGCAGCGCGAACGCGTCCGCCGCACCTGGGGACCCCACCACTCCGCCACCTGGCGCGGCGCAGCCCGCAGGTGACGCGAAGCCGCCGCGCACGGTCGCCGAACT
This sequence comes from Kitasatospora sp. UYEF31, assembly GCF_057291755.1. Lineage (NCBI taxonomy): Bacteria > Bacillati > Actinomycetota > Actinomycetes > Kitasatosporales > Streptomycetaceae > Kitasatospora > Kitasatospora sp. UYEF31. The sequence continues at coordinate 30,508 of NZ_JBXAWK010000054.1, read as the reverse complement.
CCTGGACCTCAACAACCGGATCCAGGTCATGCAGCAGCAGGCCGGGCAGGCCACCGAGCGCTACAACGGGGCGGTCGAGCGGCTGGCCCAGGCACAGGGCAAGGTCGTCGAGACCAACAGCGCGACCACCGCCGCCCAGGACCGGGTGGTGGAGCTGCGCGATCAGCTGGGCCAGCTGGCCCGGCAGCAGTACACCACCCGCAGCGTCGACCCGATGATGACACTGCTGATGAAGAACGACCCCTCCGCGTTCCTGCGTGAGGCGCCGACGTACGCGTACATCGGGCAGAGCCAGCAGGACCTCATCAACGGGGCGAAGCAGGCCCAGCAGATGCTGCAGAGCCTGCAGAAGACCGTCGGGGTGCAACTCGCGGAGAACAAGCGGCTCGAAGCCGAGGCCGCGACCGCCCGTATCGAGATCCAGACGAAGATCGAGCAGTCGCAGAAGCTGCTCGGGGACCTGACTCCGGAAGATGTCACGCGGCTGACCGCCATCCAGGAGCAGGCCGAGCTCAACGGCCAGGTCCAGCTGGGTGACGTGCTCAAGTCGCCGGACCAGCTGACGACGCCGATGGCTGCGAAGGCGATCACATTCGCGCTGAGCAAGATCGGGCTGCCGTACATCTGGGGCGGGACAGGACCTGCGGGCTACGACTGCTCGGGCCTGACGTCGCAGGCGTGGGCCGCCGCGGGCCGCCCGATCCCGCGGACGTCGGAGGCCCAGTGGGCCGGGCTGCCGCGGGTCGCGGTGAAGGACATGCGCCCCGGCGACCTCATCATCTTCTACTCGGACGCACACCACGTCGGCATGTACATCGGCAACGGCCTGATGGTGCAGGCACCGCGGACCGGTCTGAACATCAAGATCTCCCCGGCGGGCTCGATGCCGATCCTGGGCGTCGTCCGGCCTGACGGCGGCGAGGGGACGACGAAGGCTCCGCCGATCCCGCCGGGCACCAGCGTCCCGAACGGTTCGACGAGCGGCGGCCAGACCAAGCCGCCGACCACGCCGACCACGCCACCCCCGACGACCACCAGCCCGCCGCCGCCCCCGGCGACGACGCAGCCGCCGACGACCGCACCGCCCGTCACCAGCAACCCGCCGACGACGAGCGCACCGCCGACGACTCCGAACCCGGCCTCCAGCGCTCCGGGGAGCACCACCCCGAAACCGCCGACGAACACCCCGTCGAACAGCGGGACCCCGGACTCCAGCGGGACGCCGAAGAAGAGCGCCACGTCGACCGGCAGCGGAACGCCGAAGAAGAGCTGAGCGACACCTGAGCAGTACCGCAACACGGCGAGAGCCCCACCGACGGACTGTCGGTGGGGCTCTCGCTCTGTTCGTGCGGGGTGCCCCGACTACCAGGGGCCGTACGGCCCCATGTGGGTCCCGTTGCCGCCGCCGCGCCGCCCGCTGACCCGCTTGAGCGCGGGCCGGACGTCGACCATGTAGACGATCGACGCGATAAGCCCGATCAGCGACAGGAAGCCGATGCCGGCCCCGAAGATCAGGTCCACCACCACCACAAGGCCCAGAATGATCAGCCAGAACGACTTCTTCTGCTTGTCGGCTGCCCGGTAGGCGTCCTCGCGGCGGATGGCCGCGTCGACGAATACGAAGATCTTGAAGACGAGGATCGCGAGGTAGACATAGGAGAGCAGGTTGCTGAAGTTGGTGGTCAGCACACCGGCCGGCATGGCCAGGTCGGTCATGGCTACTCCTTCGGGACATGCGGGGTCAGCGGCGGTTCCCCAGTCTCACATACGGCGAACGGCCGCGGCACGCCTCAAGCGCGCCACGGCCGCCGGTGTCCCGTACGGAACGCCCTCAGCTCAGCTGCCGACCTTCCGGCCGACCGTCCAGCCGGTCTTCTACTGGGTGTTGTCGCCGGCCTTCTTCTGCGTGTCGTCGCCGACCTTCTTCGCCCCGTCGGACACCGCGTCGGCGGCGGACTCGGCCGCCTTGGTGGCCGCCGTCGTCGCGCCCTTGGCCTGCGCCTTGGTGGCCGCCGCGCCGCGCTTGGCGGTCGTGGTGGTCGCCTTGACCTTGGACTGCGTGGTGTGGGCCTCGGCCTTGGTGCGCTGGGTCGAGGACTGCTTGCTGATCCGGTCCACCAGGATGTGGCCGCGCGCGGCCAGGTCCTCGTACACCTCGACGGCCTCGTCGAACGCCTTCGAGACCTTCACCTGAACGGTGCTGTAGGCGCTCTGCACGCGGTCGGTGACGGCCTTCGGCTCCAGCTTGATGCCGGAGATCTTGTCGGGCAGTTCGCGGATCTGCTCCACCGCGAGGTCGCCGACACCGGCGACGAAGTACAGCGGCTTCCGGTCGATAAGGGTCTTGCGGTTCTCCGTGGTCGTGGCCATGGCGGGTGTTCCCCCAAGTTCGAAGTTGTCGTGCTTCGTACGCTGTGTGGTTGCCTGGCTGGCTGCCTGGGTCAGGCCGACTCGGACAGGAGCGGGACCGTGTCCTTGGCCTTGTCCTTGGCCTTGTCCTTGGCCTTGTCCTTGGCCGAGCCTCTGTCCGCGCCCGTGTGCTCGCTCTTGTGCTGCGGATCCCGGCCGGAGCTCTGCCCGTCCGGCGCGCCCTCATGCGGGGCTTCCACGTCGTCCGCTACCACCGCCGCAGCCGCGTACTCCCGGCGGAAGGACTGGTAGATCTCCAGGAGCATCCGCTTGTGACGCTCACTCAGGCCGTCGTCGGCGAGGATCGCCGACTCGGTCTCAAGCGAGGTCCGCGGCCGGGCTTCGAGGATCCCGGCCTGCACGTAGAGCGTCTCCGCTGAGATCCGCAGCGCCTTGGCGATCTGCTGGAGGATCTCCGCGCTCGGCTTGCGAAGGCCGCGCTCGATCTGACTGAGGTACGGGTTGGACACTCCGGCTGCGTCGGCGAGCTGGCGCAGTGAGTACTGCGCGCTGCGTCGCTGCTCCCGGATGTACTCGCCGAGGGATCCGACGTTCAGGCTTGCCATGTCTCCGATACTGCACCCGACTGCTAACTATTGCAAGCAGACTGCTTGCGAAAGTTTATTAACTTGCAGGTACCGCTCTGCGACTGAGAACGGCAGGTGTCGTACCCGCCGGACAACCGTCGTGCGAACTACGGCCCAGCCCCCGGACGGACCCTGCTGACGACGGGTGCGGTGATGGCCTAGCGTTCAACCCATGACTTCCCCGGACGGCACCACGAGCGAGAACACCCAGGCCCATGGGCCGGGTTCGTACAGTTTCCCGAGCGGTCTGTAACGTGTCCCGGATGCCTCGGGTTCCAATCGCCGACCTCGTCCGGCTACGCCAGGCCCGTGACCGGATGGACCGCGACTACGCGCAGCCCCTGGACGTCCCGGCGCTGGCGCGGGTCGCCCTCATGTCGCCGGGCCACTTCTCGCGCAGCTTCCGCGCCGCCTTCGACGAGACGCCGTACAGCTATCTCATGACCCGCCGGATCGAGCGGGCCAAGGCGCTGCTGCGGCGTGGCGACCTGACGGTGACGGATGTCTGCATGTCGGTCGGCTGCACCTCACTAGGCTCGTTCAGTTCGCGGTTCACCGAGCTGGTCGGTGAGAGCCCGAGCGCGTACCGGGCCCGCGACCACGACCACGGCGCCGCCATCCCGGCCTGCGTCGCCAAAATCCACACCCGGCCAGTCAGGAACGGAGAAGCAAAAACCGACTCCGGCCCGTAGCGTGACGGGCATGGAACTCAAGCTCGCACAGTGCTTCATCGCCGTCGACGACCATGACAGGGCACTCGCCTTCTACCGTGATGTGCTCGGTCTCGAAGTGCTCAATGACGTCAGTTTCGAGGGGATGCGCTGGGTGACCGTCGGCTCGCCGTCGCAGCCCGGCGTGGAGATCGTCCTCGAGCCGCCACTCGCGGACCCGAACGCCACCGACGCCGACCGGCTGGCGATGGCCGAGCTGATGGCCAAGGGCCTGCTGCGCGCCGTCATCTTCCGGACCAGCGACTGCGACGCCACGTTCGAGCGGATCAGCGCCGCGGGCGCCGAGGTGCTGCAGGAACCGATGGACCAGGCCTACGGCGTACGCGACTGCGCCTTCCGTGACCCGGCAGGGAACCTGCTGCGATTCAACCAACCGCGCGACAAGTAACCGGAGTTGCGGCCACGCCGACCCGTGTCGATCATGGTCGGAATACTGTTGAAGCCGGGTCCGGCACAGCATTCCGAGCATGATCGACACGGGGCTCCGGGTTGAGTCCACTCCGCTGAGTCCCCTCGTACGACCGGGGGTTAACCTCCGTCCGGCCTGGTGCTGTCCGCATCCCGGACCGGGGAGCCCGCCCCATGGAGCGAAGATCATTTCCGCTCTAGCGTCACAGGCATGAAACGCACCACGACTATCGCCGCGCTCGGCCTGTCCCTGACCGCGGTCACCACCGCGACCGGTTTCGCACCGGGTACGGCCACAAAAGTTTCAGCAGCCACCGCTGACGGCCTTGACCAGTTCCGTCAGCAACCGCTCACCTGGACCACCTGCAAGGAACCGAAGCTCGCCGACAGTGGCACCGAGTGCGCCACACTCAAGGCACCGCTCGACTACCGGAAACCGCGGGGACGCACCCTCGACGTCACGATCTCGCGGATCAAGTCCGCCGACCCGGCGAAACGGCGCGGCATCCTCCAGACCAACCCCGGCGGCCCCGGTGGACGCGGCCTCGGGATGCCCGCCGACCTCCGGGCGCAGATGACGCCCGAGGTCGCGGCGGCCTACGACATCATCGGCATGGACACCCGCGGGCTCGGCGAAAGCAGCCCGCTGGACTGCGGGCTGACGCGGATGAGCTGGATGCGCTCGGTGGGCACGGACCGGGCGGGCTTCGACGAGAGCTGGCGGCTGGCGAAGAGCGACGCCGACGCCTGCTGGAAGAAGTACCCCGACGTACTCCCGCACTTGTCGACCCGCAATATCGCCCGGGATGTGGACCTCGTCCGCAGCGTGCTGGGGGAGCGGAAGACGTCCTGGTTCGGGCAGTCGTACGGGACGGTCCTGGGTGCCACGTACGCGCAGATGTTCCCCAGCCGGGTCGACAGACTGGTGCTGGACAGCGCGGCCGACCCCGCCAAGTACGGGATTCAGATGTTCCAGGACATGGGTCCGGCCAATGAGAAGGCGATTGACGACCTCGCCGCGTGGGCCGCGCCGCGCGACGCCGAGTACCGCCTGGGTACCACCCCCGCGGCCGTCCGGGCCACCGTTGAGGGACTGGTCCGTCGTGCGGAGGCGAAGCCGATTTCGATCGCGGGCTTCCAACTGGACGACCACATGCTGCCGTTCGTCCTGTACGTCTACGGATCGGACGAGGCTGAGAACGCGGACTACGCCGGCGCGCTACGGCAGTTGCTGGACGCGGCCGACGGCAAAACGGTCGAGGTGACACCACGACTCCGCGGGCTGCTGACCGTCATGTTCCAGCCCCGGAGCGTCGGTGCCGACGCTGATCTGGCGTCCACGCTGGGCGTGGTCTGCGCCGACGTCACCATGCCCCGGGACCCCGGGTGGTACCGGAAGGCGATCGAGCGGGCGCGGCCCGCGCAGCCGGTCTTCGGACCGGTGCACAACGCCCCGGTCCCCTGCGCCTTCTGGAAGGAGCAGCCCCGGGAGCGGCTGACGAAGATCAACAACAAGCTCCCCGCACTCCAGCTCCAGGCCACCGGCGATACCCGCACCACCTACGAGGAGGGTCTGGGCATGCACCGCCGGATGCGCGGCTCCCGCCTGGTGACCGTGCCCGTCCGGACCCACGGCGTGTTCCTCTCCACGTACAGCCCCGGCGCGAAGAAGGCGGTCAACGACTACCTGCTGGACGGCGCGCTGCCGACGAAGGACGTGGTCCTGCCGCGTTGAGCGGCCGCTTGGCCGAGGTGGCGGGATTGCGCCTCCACACAGCCGGCTGACCGGCCCCCGCGTCGATCGTGCCCGGAATGCTGCCGGAGCCGGCTGTCGCGCAGCGCTGAGCCAAGGGCTGAACACCGGGTCCGGGGCCACCACCCCGGACCCGTAATCCCTGACCCCACGGCACAACTGGTCGTTAGCATGCCCGTTGTGACCACCAAGGGCCTGTACGGGCGACAAGCCGAACTCACCGCCGTGGAAAACCTGCTCGCCGGCGCCCGCGTGGGGACCAGCGGGGTGCTGGTCCTGCGCGGCGAAGCGGGCATCGGGAAATCAGAGCTGCTCGGACACGCGCTGACAGCGGCCGACGGCATGAAGGTGATCCGTGCCGTCGGAATCGAGTACGAAGCAGAACTTCCGTACGCCGGACTGAACCTTCTCCTGCTCCCGGCCCTCGGTGGCATCGCCGAACTGCCCCAACCCCAACGCCGGGCGCTGGAGTCCGCGTTCGGGCTCAGTGCCGCGTCCGCCGCGCCGGATCCGATGTTCATCGGCCTGGCCGTACTGTCCCTGCTCGCGGAGTACGCGGGGGACGGTCCACTCCTGTGTGCCGTGGACGACGCCCAGTGGCTGGACCGCGCCTCCGCCGACGCTCTGGTCTTCGCCGCGCGACGGCTGCACTCCGAGGGCATAGCCCTGCTTTTCGCGGCCCGTGACGGCGAAGGCACGTTCCCCGCACGGGGATTGCCCGAGCTGCGGTTGACCGGACTGGGCCCGCGGGACTCCGCAGGACTGCTCGACGCACAGACCGGGGCGCTGACTCCGACACAGCGCTACCGCGTCCTTGTCGAGGCCGGCGGCAACCCCCTCGCGCTGCTCGAACTGACCAAAATCTTCGACCAGGGGTACGCGGGCCGCTCCCCGGACGGCCACGGCAGTCCGGGCTCGATGCCGTTGACCAGCCGGCTCCAGATCGCGTTCCACGGGCAGGTGAGCCGACTCCCGCCGAGCACCCAGGATCTGCTGCTGACTGCCGCAGCCGAGGTGAGCGGCGACCTGGGGACCATCCTGCGGGCGGCCGGAGCCGCCATCGCGACGCTCTCCCCCGCCGAAGAAGCAGATCTCGTACGGGTCGCCGACGGCCAGCTGACCTTCCGTCACCCGCTGATCCGGGCAGCGGTCTACCAGCGGGCGCCGACCGGCCGGCGGCTTGCCGTGCACCGGGCGCTCGCCGACGCGCTGGACTCCCCCGACCACGCCGACCAGCGGGCCTGGCACCTGGCCGCCGCAACCACCGGCACCGACGAAGCGGCGGCCACCGCCCTGGAAGACACCGCTGGTCGCGCCCGCGAACGCAGCGGGCACGCCGCTGCGGCGCTGGCCTTCGAGCGTTCCGTACGGCTGACTTCCGACCCCGGCGCGTTGGTCCGCCGCCTGGTCGCCGCCGCCCAGGCGTGTTCCGAGGCCGGACAGCTCGACAAGGCAAGGGAGTTTGCCGAACGGGCAAAACAGCAGACCGCCGACGTACGGATACACGCCGCGCTCAACGGCGTCCTCGCCCTGGCTGATTTCCGGCAGGGTTCCTTCCCCGCCGCGCACCGGCAACTGCTCGACGGCGCCTCGAAGGCCGAACCGCAGGACGCCGCGCGACTGTTGATCCAGGCCGTGCACACCGCCTGGTATCTCGGCGAGCGATCGGTCACCGACACCGTGGACCGGATCGCGGAACTCCTTCCGGCGTTGCCCGCCGAAGCCGCGGTCACCCCGGTCGCCCACTTCCTGGCCGGCGCCTTCGGCACCGACAAAACGCCACAACTCAGCTCCGCCGCTCAGGAGTTCCGCCGCCATCCGGACACCGACACCGGCGACCTGATGATGGCCTGCGGGGCGGGCCTGTCCATCGGGCAGGACAGTGCGGCGCACACGCTCGCCAGTTCGCTCGCCGAGGAGAACCGCACCAGCGGCGGGCTGGCCAGGCTGCCCACGATCCTGTTCTTCATGGCCGAGGCGGAGGTCTTCGAAGGCCGGCACCGCGACGCGCTCGCCAGCGCGACGGAGGCCCTGCGGATATCCCAGGACACCGGGCAGCAGCAGTGGATCAGCCAGTTCTCCAGCGTGCTGGCCTATCTCGCCGGGGTCAACGGCGATGAACAGGAGTGCCACCGGCGCGCCGAAGCGGCGCTGACGGGCGGCACCGGCGCGGCGATGGCCCCGGGCACACCATGGGCCTACTGGGCGCTCGGGCTGCTCGACCTCGGCCTGGGCCGCGCGGAGTCGGCGCTGACCCGGCTCGAACCGCTGACCCGGAACCCGCTCAACCACCACCTGTGTGCGGTCCGCAGCACGCCCGACCTGGTCGAGTCGGCCGTACGGATCAACGAACCCGACCGTTCGGCACGGCACTTCGCGCGCTTCGAAGTCTGGGCCACCCGTGTCCGCCAGCCGTGGGCGGACGCGCTTGTCCTGCGCTGTCAGGCTCTGCTCGGCCCGGACGAGGAAGCCGAAGCGCACTTCAGGCACGCGCTGAAACTGCACGAACAGGACCGCCGGCCGCTGGAACAGGCCCGTACGGCACTGCTCTTCGGGGAGTGGCTGCGCCGGGCCCGCCGCAAGGCCGAGGCGCGCGGTCACCTGAGCAGCGCATTGGAGGCCTTCGAACTCCTCGGCACCACCTCCTGGGCGGACCGTGCCCGCACTGAACTCGCCGCTACCGGCGGTTCCGTCGCCGCACGGAGCCGCCAGAGCCGCCAGAGCCAGGAGACCGGCGCGCTGGCCACTCTCACCTCACAGGAGCTCCAGATCGTCCGGCTCGCGGCAAAGGGCCTGTCCAACAAGGACATCGCAGCGCAGCTCTTCCTCAGCCCGCGGACCGTGGGCCACCACCTCTACAAGGCCTATCCGAAACTGGACGTCACATCCCGCGGGGAACTTGTCGCAATCATGGACTCCCTGTAACCCGAATCTCCTTGCGCAGCGAAGGATTTTGGCAAGTATGAGCAGATGACCACAACCGAACAGACGCTTTCCGAAACCGGCCAGATCATCCAGGTGGACACCAGGGAGGTCGAGCCCGCAGACATCGGCCCGGGAGTTGTCGTGCGGATGCTTCCGGGCACCGACTCGATACGGCCCTGGGTCGTCGACATGGCGCCGGGCAGCCAGTGGCCGGCGGTCGACACCCACGTCGGCCTGGGTGAGGCCTACTTCGTCGCCGAGGGCGAAGTCATCGAAGGGGACGTCCGACAAGGCCCTGGTACGTATGTCTCGCTCGAACCGGGTTCCAGCCACCGGCCGCGGACCGAGACCGGAGCGCGGATCTTCGGCTTCAACTACGACGTCTGACCTGGGCGTACGGGAAATCCGTACGCCGTAGGAGGACATGGGGCAGCTAAGGACATGCGGCGGGCCCCGGAGGGAATCGTCCCCTCCGAGGCCCGCAGCCGGTGTGTCAGTCAGAGCTCGACCGGTTCAGCTGTCGGTCTTCGTCTTCGGCAGCAGCTGCACCAGGACCGCCGTCGCGGCGCAGAAGACCGCCGCCGGAACCAGACCCCAAGTGAAGGCGTGTGCCACATCGTTGGCCACCGGGGCGTCACCGAGTGCGTTGTAGAAGACGATCCCGACCAGGGCGACCCCGAGGGCTCCACCGACCTGCTGCGCGGTGGACAACACCCCGGATGCGGCACCGGCGTGACGGGGCGTCACACCGGCGAGGACGATGGCGGCCATCGGCGGCATCGCGAATCCCATTCCGATGCCGACCAGCGCCAGGCCCGGGATGAGCAGGCCGACCGAGCCGGTCCCGCCGATGTCGTACGTGGCCTCGGCCAGCGCCAGGCAGCCGACGGCCTGGACCAGCGCTCCCAGGGCGAGGACCTGGCGGCCGAGCTTGACCGCGAGCTTCTCCGCGGCGCCGGCGGCCAGCAGGTAGGGGGCGCCGAGCGAGATGAACAGCAGGCCCGAGTTCAGCGCCGACATCCCGTGGCCCTGCTGGAGGTAGAGCGCCAGGATCAGGAAGAACGAGGCGGCGGAGAGGGAGTAGACGAGCGAGATGGCGCTACCGGCGGAGAAGGAGCGTTCCTTGAACATCGTCATGTCGATCAGCGGAGAACCGCCGGTCCGGCCGAGGCTGCGCTGGTAGGCGGCGAAGACGGCGAGCAGCACCACGGAGGCGGCCAGCGACAGCCAGGTCCACAGCGGCCAGCCCTGCTCGCGGCCCTGGACGAGCGGGAGGGTGACGGCCACCAGGCCGAGGGTCACCAGGACGGTGCCGACCAGATCGAGCCTGGTGCCGCCGGTGCCCCGGGACTCGGGCACGGTGCGGTTGGTGAAGGCGAGGGCGATCAGGCCGATCGGCACGTTGATCCAGTAGATGCTGCGCCAGTCCGAGCCGAACAGGTTGATCTCGATGAGCGCGCCGCCGATGAGCTGGCCGAAGACCCCGGCCAGGCCCATGGCCAGGCCGTAGGCGGTGAAGGCGCGGGCCCGCTGCGCCCCGGTGTAGACGACGCTGATGATCCCGAGGACCTGCGGCATCAGCACCGCCGCGGCGATGCCCTGGAAGATCCGGGCGATGATCAGCGATTCCGGGTTGTACGCCAGGGCGCAGGCGGCCGAGGCCGCGGTGAACATCCCCAGGCCTGTGGAGTACATCTTGCGGCGTCCGTACATGTCGCCGAGGCGTCCGCCGGTGATGAGTCCGGCGGCGACCGCGAGGCCGAACCCGGCGACGACCCACTGGATCGCGGCGGTGCTGGCGTGCAGGTCGGCCTGGGTGGCGGGGATCGCGACATTGACGATGAAGAAGTCGAGGGTGGAGATGAAGGTCCCCGCGAGCAACACCAGCAGGGCACCCCAGGAGGGCCGTTCCTCAGTACGTATACCAAGCGGTGAGGCGACTGGTGAAGCGGCGGTCGTGGTCACGGTGCTGGACAAGATCAGATCCCTTCGGCACTGCGGGAACTACGAGGGGCGTCGTACGGGGTTTCAAAAACCGGTGTCGACGGTGCGGAGAGCCGCGGAGGCCAGGCGGGGCCGGGGAGGCCGGGGAGGCCGGGCCGCACAATTGCCCCGGCCTCCCCGGCCACCTGGATCAGGCCCCGGCCGGCACCTTGTCGAGGAAGCCGTGGACCTGGCGGATCTTCCCGTCGGCGTCGATCACGATGACGTCGAAGCCGACCACGATCTCCTCGCCGCCGGCCGGACCGAGGTTCCACGTGAAACGTGCGATGTCGTGATGCCCGTCGACCGGTCCGCCGGAGCTCAGTACCAGGCCGGCGAACTGTCCCTGGACCGCGGCGATGACTGCGTCGAGCCCGTCGTGGCCCTGGACCGACGCCAGCGGGTCGGTGTAATCGACGTCTGCGGCGAAGAGCTTCTCGATCAGTGCGCGGCGGGCGGTGGCGTCGGTTTCGTTCCAGGCTGCGAGGTAGCGCTCGACGGTCTCGGTGGCGTTGATGTCGGTCATGGTGTCTGTCTCCCTGCGCTGGAGTGGCGTTCGTTCCTGCAGGTCAAGACGTTACGGAGCTTCGAATTACGAGGAATCAGTCATGCATAGGTAATTGACGGACAGTCATGAAAACGCTGAAGGACGCCTTCCCGTACGGAAGGCGTCCTTCGGCGGTTGCTCAGTCAGCGATTGCTCAGCCAGTGGTCGTCCAACTTCGGTCTCAGCTGTGGCGCGCCGCGCGCAGTTCCCCCACCCGCACCGCCCCGCCGAGCAGCGGCACCTCGGCGAACTCCGCGAAGCCGGGAGCGTCCAGGCCCATCCGGCGCAGCGTCGCGGCCAGCACCGGGCCGAGTGTGCGGACGTCACCGCTTTCGACCTTCACGGCCAGCGCGCGCCCGTCGGGCAGCGCGGCGACCTGGATGCCTTCGGCGCCCATCTTGGAGATCATGCCGGGGACGGCGCGCATCGCCAGGGTGTCCACCCGCCCCGTGCCCGCGACGAACTCCGGGTTCGCGGCCATCGCGGCGGCGACGCGGTGTTCGGGGGTGCCGAGCGGGGCGACGGTGATCGCCCGGAACGAACGCGCCAGGCCGGTGAGGCTCAGCGCGAATATGGGCGCCCCGCACCCGTCGACGCCGATGTGCGCGACACGTTCGGCGGCGAGTTCTTCGAACGTGCGCAGCGCCAGTTGCTGGAGCGGGTGCACCGGGTCGAGGTAGTTCGCCGACGACCAGCCGCGGACCGCGCACGCGGCGAGCATCGTGGCGTGCTTGCCGGAGCAGTTCATGACGACTTTGTCCGGTAGTCCGCCGGAGCGCAGGTAGGCCTCACGCGCGGTCTCGTCGTACGGCAGCTGCGGGGGTGTCTGCAGCATCGATTCGTCCAGGCCGTACGCGGCGAGGATCTTGCGGACGCCGTCGAGGTGGAAGGGTTCGCCGGAGTGGCTGGCCGCGGCCAGGGCCAGGAGTTCACCGTCCAGCTCGACCCCGGCGCGCACAGCGGCGACCGCCTGGACCGGTTTGGTGGCGGAGCGCGGGTAAATCGGCCGGGTGGTCTCACCCGTGCTGTACGCGACTGAGCCGTCGGAGTCGAGGACGACCACACTGCCGCGGTGGCGACTCTCGGTGAAGCCGGAGCGGACCACCTCGGCGAGCACCGGCAGGTCGGGTATGCCGGAGATAGGAGAAGCGGGCGCGGTGCTGGACGGCATGGCGGGCGGGTGCCTTCTGCTCTACGGCCCCGCGGGGAGGGGCCGGACCGGGGTACGGACGGGGAAGCGGCCGGCAGCCCCGTCTCCCCCGCCGGATCAGCGGCCGGAGAGCAGATCGTCCACCTTTGCCTCACCTTCACGGTACCTGCGGGCGATCTCCGTGGCGCAATCGTCCGCCGTGCGCTGCAGCCGGCGGCGCCGGTCGGAGACTTCTTGCTCATAGGTGGTGAGCCGGTCCAGGGAAGCCACCAGCTCGGTTTCGCTGCGCGCGGCCGGGTCGGACAGCTCCACGTCACCGAGCAGTTGTTCGATGTGTTGGGCGTACATGCCGGTCCGGGGCGGGTTCATCGTGACGTAGCGGGCCCCGCGGGTCGAACTCCGGGTGTGCTCGGCGAGGATCTCCGGCAGCCGGTCGACCAGGCCGGTCCCGCTGCCACTCAGGCCGGGCAGCCCGCCGGTGCGGCGGGCCAGCTCCGCGCGCAGGATGTCGATCCGGCCCTGTAGGAGTCTTCGCAGGTAAGAAAGGTCGCTCTCCTCACGCTGGGACTCACGCCGCAGCGTGCGGATCCCCGCCAGGTCCAGGGCCCTGATGTTCTCGGGGCCGTCGTGATCGTCACCTCTGGGGGAACCGGGGTGGTTGTATCGGTGCGTGCCGTCGACGCCGTCCATGACCGGAATGGTGTCACGTTGAACACAGGGTCACGTGCCGGTTACGGGTGAATCTCCACGGACGGGTTCACTCGAACCCGCTAATTCACCCGCCTTGTGGACACCGGCAGGACATCCCGAGGACCCCGCGGCCAGCTGGGTGATCACCCGTACGGGTCACCGGAGTCCGTTAATACAAGATGGGAACAGCACTCTGGCGTCCGCCACAATGGGAACCATGAGAGCCGTCGTCCAACGTGTCACTGAAGCTTCCGTCACCGTCGCCGGGCAGGTGGTGGGCTCGATCACCGGTCCGGGCCTGTGCGTCCTGGTCGGGGTGACCCACGACGACACCCCCGAACAGGCGAAGCGGCTCGCCGCGAAGTTGTGGACGCTGCGGATCCTCCCCGATGAGGAGTCCTGCTCCGATATCGGGGCGCCACTCCTGGTCATCAGCCAGTTCACTCTTTATGGGGACGCCCGCAAGGGCCGCCGCCCCACCTGGAACGCCGCCGCGCCGGGCCCCGTCGCCGAGCCGCTGGTCGACGCGGTCGTCGCGGAGCTCCGGGCGTTGGGCGCCAAGGTGGAGACGGGGGTCTTCGGCGCGGACATGAGCGTTGCCCTGGTGAACGACGGCCCGAACACTTTGATCCTGGAAATGTGAAACCCCGAACGGAGCGACTGCACAAAGCAAAGAAACATCCAGCCACCAAAGCGAGGGAGCAACCGGCCACCACCACGAGGCGACTGAGCGAAGCGAGGGAGCGCGGCCGGAGGCCGCGGCTAGTCCGGGCGACGCACAGCGCCGAGCGATGCCTGAGCGAAGCGAAGGCAGCGGGAGGAGAACGCTGTGCTTGGAGCCCGGTATCAGAAGAGAACGCTGTGCTTGGAGCCCGGTATCAGAAGAGAACGCTGTGCTTGGAGCCCGGTATCAGAGCGGCACGATGATGTCCTGCGTAGCCGAGACGCCGTCAGCCGTCAGCACCGCGTCGGCGGCGGTGTTCCGCTTCACCAGCGCCAGCGCGATCGGGCCCAGTTCGAAGTGCCGGGCGCTGGAGGTCACAAAGCCGATCGTGCGGTCGCCCAGGACCACGTCCGAGCCGTGCGCCGGGAGCTTGTCCTCCATGCCGTCCAGGTGCAGGAAGACCATCCGGCGCGGCGGCTTGCCGAGGTTGTGCACCCGGGCGACCGTCTCCTGGCCGCGGTAGCAGCCCTTCTGCAGGTGCACGGCGCTGCGGATCCAGTCGACCTCCTGCACGATCGTGCGGTGGTCGGTCTCCCGGCCGAGCCGGGGGCGGTGCGCGGCGATGCGCAGCGCTTCATAAGCCCAGACTCCACAAGCAGCACTGATTCCGGACGGGTCGGTGCCGTACGAAGCCAGCAGTTCGCGGGGCAGGAAGACGTCGCGGCCGTACGGGAGGACCCGTGCGAGGTGTTCGGCGTGCGGTGCGCTCACCGGCTCGAACACCACGGCGAACTGGTCGGTGACGTCCTGGACGTCGACGTCCTTCCAGAACTTCATCTTCTCGAGGTACTCGACGATGGGCGCGGCCGTGCCCGGTTCGACGTGCATCCACACGGCCTCGCCGTCGTCCACGAGGTACATCGCGTATTCGATGTGCCCGTTGGGGCTGAGGATCAGCGCCTCGGTGGCCTCGTGCGGGGCCAGGTGTTCGAGGTGCTGGGTGGTGAGGACGTGCAGCCATGGGAGCCGGTCGGGCCCGGAGACCCGGATGACCTCGCGGTGGGACAGGTCCGTGAACCCCTGCCCGGAGTCCAGCCTGCGCTGCTCGCGCATCGGGTCACCGTAGTGCGCGGCGACACCGGAGTCGGGTGCTTCGGCGGTGACCGCGCCGTGCAGGGAGAGCAGGGGACTGCGTCGACCGGAGGGCGTGGGTTCCATGTCGTCCAGCGTACGACTGCGGTGTTACTCGCCGGCGTTGCGGGCCTGGTTGATACCGGCTCCAAGCGCGGGCGCCGTCCTCGCTACATCTTCGCTTCGCTCAGTCTCCGCTCAGTCTCCGGTCGGCGCCCGCGCGTCGCCGGAAAAACTGCGACCTCCGGACGCGGTGCAGTCCGCGCAGCGGCCGAAGATCGCAAAGTGCTTGATGTCCAGGTCGAAGCCGTAGCCGTCGGCGAGCTTCGCGGCGAACCGCTCGGCCGCCTCGATGGGCACCTCGGTGACCTTGTCGCAGTCGCGGCAGACCAGGTGGAGGTGGTTGCTGTGCCCGGCCGGGTGGTACGTCGGCGCACCGTGCCCGAGGTGGGTGTGGGTCACCAGTGCGAGCTCTTCGAGGAGCTCCAGGGTTCGGTAGACGGTGGACACGTTGATCCCCGAGGCCGTCTTGCGGATCTCGGTGAGGATCTCTTCGGGCGTCGCGTGCCCGAGCGTGGACACCGCGCCCAGGACGAGCTCCCGCTGCGGCGTGAGCCGGTAGCCCTTCTCGCGCAGCTGATGCTTCCAGTCGGTGTCCACACGATGAGTTTAGGCGGTAGGGCAGCGCGGAGTCCGGCCGCGCGCAAAAAAGGGCCGACCCCGTGGGGCCGGCCCGTTCCTGCGTACGTCTGCGTTCTACTCCGCCGCGTCTTCGGGGGTGACGCGCTTCAGCGTCGCGGACATGTGCGGCTGCATGGGGTGTCCCATGGCGGCCATGTCGAAGGAGTACAGCAGCTCGCCCTTGACCAGGCCGTAGAGCCGGTGTCCTGCGGCGTAGTCCTTGGCGTCCTCGGTGCGCGCTACGACGTCGGTGCGCATCTCCACGATCGGGCGGCCGTCGGTGATCTCACCGACGTAGATCTCGACGATCCCGGTCGGGTGGGTCAGTGTGACGTCGAGGGAGCGGTCCAGGCGGGAGCGCCAGAAGCCCGTCTCGGAGGCCAGCTTCTTGACCCGGTTGCCGTCGGCGTCGAGCAGCCAGGCGCGCGAGGTGTAGGACAGGAAGCGGCGGCCGTCCTGGCTGAAGGTGACCTGCTGGCCGAACTGGAAGGACTCCATGCCGGGGTAGTCGCCGACACCGACGCCCTCCCACGTGCCGAGGAGGAAAGCGAGCGGGACGAGGTCGAGGTCGAGGTCGTCCGGGATTTCGATCATGTCATCCGGCCTGCGCGAGAGGAATGTTGCCGTAGCCAAGCGTAACGGCGGGCCGCCCGTCGGGCTTGTTTCAGTACTGGTTCTTGTACAGCCGCGACACCACGATGAAGGCGAACCACGCGGTGGCCACACCGATGACACCCATCAGCGCCATGAAGAAGTAATGCATGCCGTGGTGCTCCTTCGTGCCCCGTCCCGTGTGCGGGCCGGAAGTTCGGGAAGTGCAGGGACCTGTTCGGCGATCAGTCTATTCAGCCCGCGGCCGTCAGTCCCGCTCAGCCCCCGGAACCGGCGTGGCCTTCGCCAGTACTGTCTACCTATGACCACCAAGCGTTCCCTCATCGTGAAGGTGACCGCCGGGGCCGACGCTCCGGAGCGCTGCTCGCAGGCGTTCACCGTCGCCTCGACCGCACTGGCCTCGGGCTTTGACGTCTCGCTGTGGCTGACCGGGGAAGCTTCCTGGTTCGCCTTGCCGGGCCGGGCGGCCGAGTTCGAGCTCCCGCACGCCGCTCCGCTGCCCGACCTCATCGACGCGTTGCTCGCCGGCGGTCGGGTGACGCTGTGCACGCAGTGTGCGACCCGCCGCGGCATCAGTGGAGAAGACACCCTTGAGGGCGTACGGATCGCCGGCGCTCCAGTATTCGTGCAGGAAATCATGGCGGGGGACGCGCAAGCACTCGTCTACTGAACAAGCCAGGCACCCTGCCGGGGGTCCGGGGGTCGCCCCCGGGCAGACACAGCGTGCAGGAAATCATGGTGGGGGACGCGCAAGCACTCGTCTACTGAACAAGCCAGGCGCCCTGCCGGGGGTCCGGGGGTCGCCCCCGGGCAGACACAGCGTGCAGGAAATCATGGCGGCGGACGCGCAAGCACTCGTCTTACTGAGGCGACTGATGCAGTGGCCTCGTCGGCCTCAGTGGCTGATCCCCGACAGGTTCAGCCCGACGACGCCCGCCAGGATCAGCGCGATCGACACCAGTTTCAGCACTGATGACGACTCGTCCAGGATCCATATCCCGACGAGCGCCGTGCCCGCCGCGCCGATGCCGGTCCACACCGCGTAGGCGGGGCCGACCTCCAGTGACTTCAGGGCGTACGTCAGCAGGCCGAAGCTGCCCAGCGCGCACACCGCGAACCCGATGGTCGGCCACAGTTTGCTGAAGCCGTCGGATTGCTTCAGCAGGATCGCGAAGCCGATCTCCAGGACTCCGGCGAAGATCACGATCAGCCAGGCCATGTTCCGTCTCCAGGGGGTCGTCGTAAGAAGCCTCGGAGGAGGCGTCGTGCGAGCAGTCTGCGGCGACACCGTTTCTGCAGGAGGAATCGATTCTCCTGATCGTCGGTGAGTCGTACCGGCACACTTGCCCCGGCGTACGGCCGAACATACCGACAGGGGCGGGGGGGGGGGGGGGGGGGGGGGGGCGCCCCCCCCCCCCCCCGCGCCCCCCCCCCCCCCGGGGGGGGGGGGGGGGGCGGCCGCCCCCCCCCCCCCCCCCCCCCCCCGCCCCTGTGTCCCCCGATCAGCGGTCCCGGTGGGTGTACGTCCGAAGGAGACCCGCTGACAGACTTTGAGGTCAGACGGCGATCTTCACCTCGACCGCGTCACCCAACTGGGCGACGACGGACCGGTCCACCGTCGCACCGGGCACGAGCGCGCGGAGCGTCCACGTGCCGGGGGCGGCGAAGAACCGGAACTGGCCGGTCGCCGAGGTCGGGACCTCGGCGGTGAAGTCGCCGCCCGCGTCGAGCAGTCGGACGTAGCCGTTGATCGGCTGCCCGTCCTTGGTCACAAAGCCCTGGATGATCGTTTCGTTCGCCACGTCAACTCCCGCAAGATCGGGCCCGCCGGCCTTGGCACCGCACATATTCGTTGCTCCTTCAGATGAATCTGTACGTGTTTACTTGCCGGAGCCGATCTCGATCGGCACACCCACCAGCGCGCCGTATTCGGTCCAGGAACCGTCGTAGTTGCGGACGTTGGCCTGGCCGAGCAGCTCGTGCAGTACGAACCAGGTGTGCGCGGAGCGCTCACCGATCCTGCAGTACGCGATGGTGTCCTTGGCGAGGTCCACGCCCTCACCCTCGTACAGCGCAGTCAGTTCGTCGTCGGACTTGAAGGTGCCGTCGTCGTTGGCTGCCTTGGACCACGGGATGTTCTTCGCGGTGGGCACGTGGCCCGCCTTCTGCGACTGCTCCTGCGGCAGGTGCGCGGGGGCGAGCAGCTTGCCGGAGAACTCGTCGGGCGACCGTACGTCGACCAGGTTCACGGTGCCGATCGCGGCGAGGACGTCGTCGCGCCAGGCGCGGATCGAGGTGTCCTGCGGCTGCGCCTTGTACTGGGCCGCGGCGCGCTCCGGCACCTCGACGACCAGCTCGCGGGAGTCGAGCTCCCACTTCTTGCGGCCACCGTCGAGCAGCTTGACGTCCTGGTGGCCGTAGAGCTTGAAGTACCAGTACGCGTAGGACGCGAACCAGTTGTTGTTGCCGCCGTACAGGACGACGGTGTCGTCGTTCCCGATGCCCTTGGCGGACAGCAGCGCGTCGAAGCCGGCCTGGTCGACGAAGTCGCGCTTGACCGGGTCCTGCAGGTCCGAGCGCCAGTCGATGCGGACGGCGCCGCGGATGTGGTTCTTCTCGTAGGCAGCGGTGTCCTCGTCGACCTCGACCAGGACGACCTTCGGGTCGTCGAGGTGGGCCTGGACCCAGTCGGCGTCGACGAGTACGTCGGTGCGGCTCATGGGAGTACCTCCGGGAGTGTTCGTGGTGTTTATGGCAAGGCAGGGCCGAGCGCGACCGGCAGCGTCCGGTTGATGGGACGGCGGTCTCAGAAAACCGAGAAGTCGGGGGTCGGCGCTGAATACGCGCGCCAGCGTGGCCCAGGGCTCAAACCGGGCTTCGGCGCTACGTCAGCGCAGGCGACAGAGGCAGGCGGCGGTACGACACAGATCAACTGTGCGCCGCTTCGTAAGTTCACCCTGTCGCTTCACGGGGTCGACTGTAAGCAAGTAACACCGCGTCTGTCATGCCCGTATTGCCTGGCGAGACGAAAATGCCCACATTGTGAGATGCGGGCAGCTTTCGAGGGTGTTATGCGGGTCATCGCCCCGGTTTGTCGGAAAACAGTTCAGCTCAGCCCAGGACGACCCGGCCGAGCAGATACGCCACCGGCGCGACGAACGCGAGCGGCAGCGCGACACCCGCGGACAGGTGCACAAAGCGCGACGGGTGGTCGTACCCCGCGGCCCGGCGGCCGAGCAGACCCAGCGCGCCCGCGCCGAAACCGATGAGCGCGGCAGAAGTGCCCAGCCCAAGAGCCGAGCCGAGTCCCGCTCCGGCACCGGCCGCCAGGACCAGCGCGAGCACGGCAGCCATGACCGGCGGGGCCGGGACGTTGACGGCCAGGACGGCCAGGGCGACGGCGACGACGGCCACCGCGACCACCGATCCCTCCCGGGCGTCGGTGTCACCCAGCGCGGCAGTCGGCACGTACATCCCGACCAGCACGGTCAGCAGGGACGCCGACACGGTCACCGTGAGCCCGGCCGTCAGTTCGGGCCGGCCGTCCCGGCGGACCAGTTGCTGGACCACGCACAGTGCGAACACCCCGGCGAGCACGCCGGGCAGCACCCGCAGGGAGCCGCCGCCGGAGAACAGCAGGGCCACGTCCGCGGCAATACCGGCGAGGACCGCCAGCGCGATGCCCTGCCGGGCCGGCCACATGCCGTTGAGCCGGAAGAACCCGGTGCCGGTCGCGACCTGGAGCACTGCCACTCCGAGGGCGGCCACGGCCGGCACGCCGGTCAGCGCGGTCGCCGCGATGACCACGGCGAGCGCGGTGGTGAGCAGTGCGGGCTTGAGGCCCGGCGGTGCGAAGGCCGGCACCGCACGGCCGTTGACGATGCGCAGCGGTGCCCCGTCGGGGCCGGTGAAGTCCTCGCCCTCGACCGGCTCCCCGGGCATCAGCGGCTCCCGGGCGCGGCCCCGGGGAACGGCGTGGGCGTACGGGTCCGCATCCGGTTCGGTGTACGCCTGGGTGTAGTCCTGGGCGTACTGGTTTCCGTACTGGTTTCCGTACTGGTTTCCGTACTGGTTTCCGTACTGCTGACCGGAGTCGCTGGGCGGCCCCGTCCGCCGGCGGCGCCCGCTCATCCGCCGGCGAAGGGCGGAAGGACCTCGACCGTCCCGCCTTCGGTGAGGACGATGTCCGCGTGGTCGCGCAGGCCCACCGGGTTGCTGTCGACCAGGAACGAGGAGCGCTTCAGCACCAGGTCGAACATCCCCCCCTGGCGCGTTGTGCTTGCCGTCCGCAGGGCCTCGGCGAGGGTCACCGCGTCGTACGGCTCCTCTGCGACGCCTGCGGCCTCTTTGGCCGCGGCCCAGTACCGCAGTGTTCCGACCGCCATGGCCGACCTCCTTCTCCCCGGGGAGACAGCTGTTCAACGAACGTTGTCAATGATGGCCTCTGCTTGGGACCGAACCGTAATCGCCAGGTCATCGCCGGTTCTACGCCCCGGCCGCGGCAGCCTGCGCCCACTTTGCGATGCGGGCCAGGAGCTCAGGGCCCACTGCGGTCTCCGCGTGTCCTATCCCCGGTTCGATCCACAGCTCCTTCGGTTCCTTGGCTGCGTCGAAGATCTGCTGTGGATGGTCGAGCGGGAAGTAGGGGTCGCGGTCGCCGTGGACGACGAGGAGTGGCGTCGGGGAGATGTCCGCGGCCAGTTCGGACGGCGAGGCCGGGATCGGGTCCCAGCTGCCGGATGCGATCCTCGTGCCCAGCGCGTAGCGGGCCACGGCCCGGCCCACGTGGGTGCCGATCGCGTAGTGCACCCGCCGCATCGGCGGGGTGCCGCGGTAGTGCCAGCGACCCGGCGAGCTGACGGCGACGACCGCGTCCACAGCCTGTGGATAAAGTCCGGCGTGCCGTAGCACCACGGACCCGCCCATCGAGAAGCCGACGGTGACGACCCGGCGGTAGCCGAGTGACCTGGCCCACCGCACCGCCGCGTCCACGTCGTGGACCTCGCGGTCGCCGACCGTACTCATCCCGCCGGAGGCACCGTGGCCGCGGAAGTCGAACCCGACCACTCCGCCGTAGGCCGAAAGGGTGACCATCACGGCCTGCACCGCCGGTCGCCGCCACGAACCGGTGAATCCGTGGGCGATGACGTACGCGAGGTCGCGTTCCTCGTTGTCCGGGTAGTGAACCGCGCTGAGCCGTACGCCGTCTGTGCTGAACAGCACGCCCGGGGCAGGCCGGGACGGTTCGGGTGTACCGGTGGAAAACGGTGTCCGGGATGCGGGACGCTCGGCCGAGCCGTCGGATTGCAAAGGCATGTCAGCTATCCTGACTGCGATGAAGGATCCGGGCGACGGTGCCCCCGGGTCCTTTCGTGCTTTGTGGAGGTGTGTCACGACGGAGTGGCATCGCCGAAACCCGGCACATGAGGAACACCGCACGATCTGAAAGACAGCAAGGAGGCTGCGATGCTCTCGGCCGGCGGGTCCACCAGACCTGGCTGCCGCACGCACGCAGACCACCGCAATGACACGGCGACCAACGACCGTGTCGGGCGAGGGGAGCCCTGTTGAGCACGCTGTTGCTTCTCACCAACGCACTCCAACCATCCGCCGAAGTCCTGCCGGCGCTCGGCCTGCTGCTGCACCAGGTCCGGGTCGCCCCCGCGGAGGCCGCCGCGCTCATCGACGCCGCGCCGGCGGATGTGATCCTGGTGGACGGACGACGCGACCTGCCTCAGGTCCGCAGCCTGTGCAGGGTCCTGCGGACGACCGGCCTCAGCTCACCGCTGATCCTCGTGACGACCGAAGGCGGCCTGGCGGCGCTGACCGCCGACTGGGGCATGGACGACGTCCTGCTCGACAGCGCGGGCCCGGCCGAGGTCGAAGCGCGGATCCGGCTGTCGATCGGCCGCCTCGCGGCGTCGCACGGCACCGCCGACGAGCCGACGGAGATCCGCAACGGCGATCTGAGCATCGACGAGGCCACGTACAGCGCCAAGCTCAGGGGCCGGGTCCTCGACCTGACCTTCAAGGAGTTCGAGCTGATCAAGTACCTCGCGCAGCACCCGGGCCGGGTCTTCACCCGTGCCCAGCTGCTCCAGGAGGTGTGGGGCTACGACTACTTCGGGGGCACCCGTACGGTCGACGTCCACGTCCGGCGCCTGCGCGCGAAGCTCGGCATCGAGCACGACTCGCTGATCGGCACGGTCCGCAACGTCGGCTACCGCTTTGTGGCGCCGGACCGCTCAGTGCCCGTCGAGGAGAAGCAGAACGCTTAACGACCTGGGTCGTAATTAGGGTCGGGGCATCCTGGCATGGCGGGTCGGCTGGTGAGTGATCACCGCACGGCGGCGCGGTCGGAGACCAGGGAGCAGATCGCGTCGATGGTCTCGGGGAGGGTCTCGCGGCGTCCGTGCCACCGTTTGAGCTGCCGCCAGTGTTTCGGCGCGGCGATGGCGTGTTCGACGGGGATGCGCTGGGAGGACTGGTGCCGACGGGCGGTCATGTGGGCTTCGACCACTTCGGGCGGGGCGTCCTTTCAGCGCGATGATCTGGTAACTCGTGGCGCCCTTGATGCCCGCCGCGTTGACCCCGCCCACCAGGAACAGTCGGTCGTTGTGGAGATAGATCCGTGTTCCGAGGGCGTGGGCGCCGACCGCCGCCGGATACTCCTTCAGCGCGGCGAGTTCGCCGGTGTCCTTGCTGTCCCGGGAGCCACCGCATTCGCCGTGGCCGACAAGGTTCACACCGCCGACGTACGTCATTCCTGAGCAGTCGTCAGACCCGGTGTCCCTGGCGTTCCAGAGCTTCTGACCGCTTGTCACCCCGTACGCCTGACCGTCGGCCCAGTCGGGGAGGAGCGTGCCGCCGCTGACCGCAAGTGCGGGCGGGGCCTCCCCCGACTTTCCTGTGCTGTCCTGGCCCCGCGCGTCCTGCGGCTTGTCGACCGTCCACAGCTGCTTGCGGGCGGCCATGTCGATCGCCGACAGGGACGAGCACTTCTTCTCCGGACCGTACGCGAAGACGCCGACTGAACCCTCCTGGCCTCTGGCCGCAGCGCACATCCGCATCCCTGCCGGAAGCTTGAACTCCCAGACCGTGCGTCCGGTGTCCAGGTCGTACGCGGCGATCCGCCCGGCCTCCGGGTGGACGATGGTGTTCCCGTCGAACCACGCCGCGGTGGGCGCGTAGTCGTACAACGACGACACGACGTCCTTGGCCGGCACACCCTTGGGCAGGTCGCGGCCCTCCTTGAGCGACCACAGTGCCTGACCCTGCTCCTTGGCCTTGCCGAGTTGGGCGTCGGTGACGTTCACGCTCAACTCGTAGGCCAGCCCGAGCGAACCGCCGAGCAGCACGATCGACGAGACCACCGCGACGAGGGCGAGCCGGCCGCGCTGCCGCCGCACCCGCTCCGTCCGCTCACGCGGCGGGCCGAACTGCCGGTTGGGGCCGAAGCCTGGCGACGGCACGGGGGCCTGGACCGGCACGGGGGGCGCGGGTTGCTGCGGCGGGATGTACGCCGGGGCCTGCTGCGGGAACGGCTGCTGCGGCGGCACGTACGGCTGCTGGTTCTGTGGGTTCTGCTGGTCGTCCGGCTCCGGCTCGGACGGTCCCCACTGCGGCGGCCGCGTCACGGCTTTGTACCCCAGGCTGCCGCTCTGCGAGCATCCACCAAAGGGAACGGCCCGGTCGTGGGCCCGAAGCTACCGCCAGCAACGCACTCCGGGCGCGGGGCTTACCCGGTTGTGACCTTCAAGAAGGTGTACACAGGTACTGGGCCGCGCGAATGCAACGAAGGAGATCGGCAGATGAGCGAGGAGTTCTCCGAGTCGCTGTTGAAAGCGCAGGAGGTCGCGTCACGACTGCTGCGGGAGTCCCCGGACTTCCCGGAGAGTGTCTGGTGGGAGTCGACACCGCGTTCATCAAGGGCTACCTGAGATAGCCGCCCCGGCACATCCGCGCCCTGGCCGCGCTGACCGTCGACTGAGGCATGGAGGACGTCCTGCTCGACAGTGCGGCGGTCACAGATCAGCAGGCAGAAGGCGGAACGCCTTGTGCGAGGTCAACGGCTGAATCGTCCGGAAGTCTCGGTAATCAAGTGTCAGTACGGCATCAGTACGGTATTGCGCAGCCAGCGCGATACTCACCGCGTCGGAGAGATTTAGGTCGAGTCCCGCATAGCGGCGGATCACCGAACGCGCATCGACAAGGACCTCAGGAGTGATCTCGGGAATGATCACACGGGAACGTTGCGCGTCCGCGATAATCCCATCGATGATCCGACCACGGGCACGAACGTCGGTCCTCCGCGCGAGATAGTCGACTTCGCCGAGGACGAGCGGCGAAATGATGATGGTGCCGGCCTGCTCCAGGGCCGCAGCCGCAGCACGACCGTCAGGGTGTGAGCGGTCCGCAGCAGCGAGGATGGCGCAAGTGTCCGCCACGACGACGATCAACTTTCTGCATCTCCCCGCCGCTTGGTCTCCTCGTACGCACGGACCCGATCAGCCCGCATGTCATCGGCGGCTGCGGAAAGCGCTTCAGGGGAACTCTCTGCGCTGTCAAACTGCTGGACCCAAGCGAGGGGCTCGTTCCAGCGTCGCTTGGCCAGTGCTGCCAGGTGGATAGCCTCACGGATTATTTCCGCTTCGGACACACCCGCGCGTCTTGCCGCCTCCTTGATGGTTGCCAGGTCATCAGCATCGGCGTACACCATCGTCCGTTTGAGAGCCATCAACATATGCTATAGCACACATATGTCGATGGTCGATCCAGCGACGCCAGGTCCCGGTCACCGCCCCGTGCACTCCCGCGCCACCCCCGTGCGCCAATTACCCGCGACCTCGCATCACCCCTGCCGGGCCGTGCGCCGTACGGTATGGGCATGCAGCATGTAGATGTGCAGATTGAGACGACGGTACGCGCCACAGCGGAGGACGTCGTCGCCGTCCTTGAACTGGCCCAGACTGCGACCCGGACGGACAATGTCGCTCCCTTGTCCGAACAGACCCGCCTTGAGCTGCGGCACGGCGCTTCGGCCGTACGCGAGGTGCTGTTGCGCGCCGACGGGGAACTGGTCGGCTACGGCCACATCGACCTGTCCGATCCGGTGGACGGACCGTCCGGGGAGCTTGTGGTCGCACCGCATGTACGGGGGCGCGGATACGGGCGCAGGCTGGTCGACACCCTCCTGGAAGAAGCCGGGCACGGGGATCCGCAGGGCCGCCTGCGGGTGTGGGCGCACGGGAAGCTCCCCCCGGCCACAAAGCTGGCCCGGACACTCGATTTCACCGCGTTCCGCGAGTTGTGGCAGATGCGCCGTTCCACCTCCGCGCCCGTACCGGAGATCGTGCCGCCGGCGGGCGTCACGCTGCGGACCTTCACCCCGGGGCTGGATGAGAGCGCCTGGCTGGCGTTGAACGCCAAGTCCTTCGCGCACCACCCGGAGCAGGGCGGCTGGGCGCTGGACGACCTCAAGCGGCGGATGGCCGAGCCGTGGTTCGACCCGGACGGCTTCTTCCTCGCGGAGAAGACAGGAGCCGACGGCGGCAGGAAGCTCGTCGGCTTCCACTGGACCAAGACCCACCCGCCCACCGAGCGGGCCGGCCTGCTCGGTGAGGTCTACGTGGTGGGTGTCGACCCGGACGAGCAGGGTTACGGTCTGGGCCGGATCCTGACCGCAGTGGGTCTGCGGCACCTGGCCGACCTGCATCTGGACGGGCAGTCCCCGGCTGAGGTTCTGCTGTACGTGGACGCCGACAACTCGGCGGCGGTGCGGGTGTACGAGCGTTTGGGCTTCCGGGTGCATACGGTGGACGTGATGTACAAGCGCGACTGACCAGTGCGGGACGCCTCGACGGGCCGCCGCCCGGGTAGTAGCAGCCCAGTGGCGGCCCTTTGCGGCGGCCGTCGCCTACCGTTCAGTTGCCCGTTGCAGACTGGACACCGGACTGCGAAAGGATGGCCGACCATGACCGCCGACGCCTTCGCCGCCAGGGCACGCCGCCATCTGACCGTGGCTCCTGTAGTCACCGCCGCAGGACCGATCGGCTCCGAAGGCGGGGCCGGGACCCTGGTGGCCGCGGACGATCCCGCTTTTCCCGGCTACGACGACTCCGGCCTGCCACCGGACCGCTTCCTCGACCGCGAGGCAAGTTGGCTGGCCTTCAACGAGCGGGTGCTCACTCTCGCGGAGGATCCGGCCACGCCGCTCCTGGAGCGGGCGCGTTTTCTGGCCATCTTCGCGTCGAACCTCGACGAGTTCTTCATGGTCCGGGTGGCCGGCCTCAAGCGCCGCATCGCCACCGGGATCGCGGTCCGGGCGGTCAGCGGCCTCCAGCCGCGGGAGGTCCTGGACGGCATCTGGTCGCGTAGCCGCGCGCTCATGGCCCGCCAGTCGGCCTGCTTCCACGAGGACGTGCTGCCCGGACTCGCCGCGGAAGAGATCTTCCTGCTGCGCTGGGACGAACTGACCGAGGGCGAGCACCAGTCCCTCTACACGCTCTTCCGGGAACGGATCTTCCCCGTACTGACTCCGCTGGCCGTCGACCCCGCGCATCCGTTCCCGTACATCTCGGGTCTTTCCCTGAACCTCGCCGTCATCGTGCGCAACCCGCGCAGCGGCAACGAGCACTTCGCCCGGGTGAAGGTCCCGCCGCTGCTGCCGCGTTTCCTGGAGGCCTCCCCGGAACGCTTCGTCCCCCTTGAGGACGTCATAGCGGAACACCTCAGCGACCTCTTTCCGGGCATGGAGGTCCTCGGCCACCACACCTTCCGGGTGACCCGGAACGAAGACCTGGAGGTCGAGGAGGACGACGCGGAGAACCTGTTGCAGGCGCTGGAGCGGGAGCTGATGCGCCGTCGCTTCGGGCCGCCTGTACGCCTTGAGGTCGAAGAGACCATCGATCCGCACGTCCTCGACCTGCTGGTCCGTGAGCTGGGCGTCAGCGAGAAGGAGGTCTATCCGCTGCCCGGACCGCTGGACCTGACCGGCCTGCACGCGATCGCCGACCTCGACCGGCCCGAGCTGAAGTTCCGGAAGTTCATCGCCGGAACGCACCGCGACCTGGCCGAGGTCGAATCAGCCCTGGCGGCCGACGTGTTCGCGGCAATGAGCAAGCGGGACATCCTGGTCCACCACCCGTACGACTCCTTCGCGACTTCCGTACAGGCCATGCTCGAACAGGCCGCCGCCGATCCGGACGTTCTGGCCATCAAGCAGACGCTGTACCGGACTTCGGGTGACTCACCGATCGTGGACGCGCTGATCGACGCGGCCGAGTCCGGCAAGCAGGTCCTGGTCCTCGTCGAACTGAAGGCGCGTTTCGACGAGCACGCAAACATCGAGTGGGCGCGCAAGCTGGAGCACGCCGGGTGCCACGTGGTGCACGGTGTCGTGGGTCTGAAAACGCACTGCAAACTGTCACTGGTCGTCCGCCGGGAGGGTGACACCCTGCGGCGCTACTGCCATATCGGCACCGGCAACTACAACCCGAAGACGGCGCGCCTGTACGAGGACTTCGGCCTGCTGACGGCCGACCCCCAGGTCGGCGAGGACCTGTCGAACCTCTTCAACCGGCTGTCCGGCTACTCCCGGGCGCAGTCCTTCCGGCGACTGCTCGTCGCGCCGCACTCACTGCGCGGCGGCCTGATCGAGCGGATCGAGCGGGAGGTCGCGAACTTCGAACGCGGACTGCCCGCGTTCATCAGGCTGAAGACCAACTCGCTCGTCGACGAGCGGGTGATCGACGCGCTCTACCTGGCGTCCCGGGCGGGGGTGCCGGTGGACCTGTGGGTGCGCGGCATCTGCGCTCTCCGCCCCGGGGTCAAGGGCCTGTCGGAAAACATCAGAGTCCGCAGCATCCTGGGCCGCTTCCTGGAACACTCACGGGTGTGGGTGTTCGCGAACGGCGGTGCTGCGTCTGATCAATCACCGGAGGCCTGGATCGGCAGCGCGGATCTGATGCACCGAAACCTGGATCGGCGCGTGGAGGCGACCGTGCGGCTGCGCAGCCTGCAACACCGAGAACAGCTCTCCCAGTTCATGGACCTGGGGATGGACGATGAGACGGCCTCCTGGCGCCTGGGGCCGGACGGCGTCTGGACCCGGCACGCCACGACGCCCGAGGGCACACCCCTGTGCGATGTCCAGGAGCACCTCATCGACATCCGGAGGCGGAGGCGTGGGCCGGACTGAGCAGTCGACCACATCCATACGTTCCGCACGATCCGCCGGCACCGCGAAGACGAAGCCCCGCAAGAAGGGCAGGGCGGAGAACGGCAGTGTCCGTCCACAGGCTGTGGACAGCGCCGCCGATCTGCTCCTTCGTCACGTCACCGCGCAGGCGGCCACCCTGCTCGACCTGGAGCCCCTGGTGCGGAGCGGTGAGCCGGACGCAGTGCACCAGATGCGGGTGGCCGCGCGCCGGATCCGCAGCACACTGCGCGCCTGTGGGCCGCTGCTCGCACCGGGACCGGCGGACGACCTCCCGGCCCGGCTCAAGTGGCTCGCCGGAGCGCTCGCCGGGGAGCGGGACAGCGAAGTCCTGTTGGAACGCCTGATTTCCGGTCTTGCCGAGCTGCCGGACCGCGGCCCGGGGACGGCGCGGGCCCGTACGGCCGTCGAACGGCAGCTGCGGATGAACCTGCGCGAAGGACACAGCAACGCCCTGGCTGCTTTGGATTCTGCGGAGTTCGCCGAATTGAAGGTGTGGCTGCTGAGGCCCCGACTGGGTCTGGTCCTGACCCCGGAGGCCACCGGCCCCGCGTCTGTCGTGGTGCCGAGAATGATCGGCCGTACGGTTCGCAGATTCGACAAAGCCGTGGGGCGGTTGCCGTTGCAAGAAGCCACCGAGCCGTTCGCGCAGGCGATTCCGTACGACGGAACCGACGACCGGACGTGGCACCGGGCCCGGATCCACGCCAAACGGGTCAGGTATGCCGCCGAGCTTTACGCACCGCATTCGAAGGACGCCCGGCGGCTGGCCGAGCGGATGAAGAAAGCCACCCAGGTCCTGGGCCTGCACCAGGACGCGGCGATCGCCGCCGAAGTGGCACGGGAGGTCGGCGGCACCCCGCGGATCGGTGGCCCGGCCGCGTTCGTCCTGGCCGAACTGCACGCGCAGCAACGGTATTCCGTAATCGCACAGCGTCAGCACTTCGCCGGCTTGTGGCCGGGACTGGGCAAGCGCAAAGTCCGGGGCTGGTTGTCCCCTTGATCCGAACGAGGTGACGCCCGTGCCGACCAAACTAGACAAGGTCCTGCCCCCGGTCGAGGAGCCGATCCGGGCGGCGGGCGCGGTGCCGTGGCGTTACGGACCTACGGGGAAACTTGAGGTGTGCATAGTGCACCGGCCCCGGTACGACGACTGGAGTTTCCCCAAGGGCAAGCTGAACATCGGCGAACACGCGCTGCTCGGCGCGCGGCGCGAAGTGCGCGAAGAGACCGGTTTCGACCTGCGCTTCGGGCCGAGTGTGGGCGTGCAGTCCTACCCGAAGGGCCACCGGTTGAAGATCGTCCGCTACTGGGCGGCGCAACTGGGCGACGGCCGGTTCACTCCCGGCCGCGAGGTCGACGAGTTGTGGTGGGCGCCGCCCGCCGAGGCCGTCGCGCTCCTTTCGTACGAACGGGATGTCCACCTGCTCGACGGGATGACCGCCGGACAGGTGGACACCGTTCCCGTGATCATCCTGCGGCACTGCGCCGCCGCCCCGCGCGATGCGCACCACGGACCTGAGGACGAGCGCACACTGTCGGACGCGGGTCACATCCATGCCGGCCTGGTGGCCGAACTCCTCGACTGCTACGGCCAGTTGCGGGTTCTGTCCTCGCCGTCGCGACGCTGTGTGGACAGTGTGATTCCGTTCGCCCAGGCACACGGACTGCCGGTGCACATGGACCCGAGCCTGTCCCAGACTGCCGTCGGCAGCCAGGACCCGGCCCGGGTGCTCCGCAGCGCACTGTCCCGGACCAGCCCGTCACTGCTGTGCACGCACCGCCCGGTGCTGCCGGACCTGTTCCCCGGCTTCGCGGTTCCGGACCGTACGGCGGACGAACTGCTGCTGCCCGGCGAGTTCCTGGTGCTGCACGCACGGGAGGGGAAGGTGGTGGCGATGGACCGGCACTCACCGTACGGGCTCTGAGAGTGCGGTTCGCGCCGTGATGCCCGATTCGCGATGAGGTCTGGGTGAGGTGCCCTGCTCGGCGGGGTCGGCCAGTGCTCAGGGGCGGGGCC
>NZ_JBXAWK010000053.1:0-44467 GCF_057291755.1 Kitasatospora sp. UYEF31 | reverse complement strand
CCGGCCCCGCCCCTGAGCACTGGCCGACCCCGCCGAGCAGGGCACCTCACCCAGACCTCATCGCGAATCGGGCATCACGGCGCGAACCGCACTCTGATCGGCTTGCTGGCGGGAGAAGGAGGCCAGCAGCCATTGATCGAATGCCCAACTAGCCATAATATGCAACTTCCTGGCGCCTGAGGCACCTGAGGCACCTGTTGTATGGGGGCACGACACAGACTCTTCGACTCTTCGTGCGCAGTGGGGCAAGCTCGGGGAGGGGACAGCCGTGGGGACTAAACCGGATGCATTGCCAGCACCTGGAACTCAGGTGCGCGTCGATGGCGAGATGGTGACTGTCATCTCGGCCGCACCCGCTGGTGGCGGATTCGACCTCGTAGTTCGGCGGAGCGACGGCACGCTGACCGACGTTGCGATGGACTTGGCTGAATTAGAGACGGCAGCTGTGCCGGTCAATGACGCCCAGGGCGACCCGGGGCGGGCCCTCGCTGCGCTGTGGGGCCGGTGGATGCAGTTTGCTGTCCCCCGGATCCGGTCCGCCGTGCTGGCGACCCGACCCCTGCGCCCCTATGCGCACCAGGATGAGGCAGTGTTCAGCCACATGCTGGCGCAGCCGCGGCTGCGGTTCTTGCTCGCCGACGAGCCGGGGACCGGGAAAACGATCATGACCGGGATGTACATTGCGGAAGGAACACGGCAGGGACTGATCCCGGGTCGGTCGGTGATCATCGTTCCGGCGCACCTGGTCGGGAAGTGGCAGCGCGACCTTCGCCGGTACTTCGCCATCGAGGCGGCGGTGGTCACGGCGGATGTCGCGCGCAGCCCCCGCGACTTGGATCCGCGGGTCAGTGTGTGGCTGGCGAGCGTGGACCTGTACACCCACAACACGGACGTCCGGCGCAAGATCTCCGGAGCCAGGGCGTCATGGTCGCTGGCGGTGTTCGACGAGGCCCACCGGCTGACGCCAACCTCCCAGTTTTTGGAGTCGGCCCGCGAAGCAGCCCAGCGCGCCCACCACCTGCTGCTGCTGACTGCCACGCCGCACCGTGGCAAAGAGCACTACTTCCGGGCCCTACTCAATCTGCTGGACCCGACACTGTATCCATGGGATCCGCAACAAAGCGAGTATGACAAGTCGGCTAAGCCCTCGACGCTGTCCTTCCTGCGAAGGATGAAGGAGGAGCTGAAGGACTTCGACGGGACGGACCTCTTCCCGCCCCGTTACGCCGAGACGGTGCCCGTAGAGCTGAATGCCCCCGAAGCCGCTGCATACGCGGCGGTCATGGACTACGTCGACGTCTACTACGGCGCAGATGCGACGCTAGCCCGCTCGATCTACGGCAAGCGGGCCGCATCGTCGCTCGCGTCGGCCGCCGCCACGGTCCGGCGGCGAGCAGAGGCGCTCAAGGGGCCGGCCTCGGGGCGGACCGGCACCATCGTCCCTGAGGAATTCGCCCGGGGCGACGGCTCCGTCAACCTCAACGTGGAGGACGATGATGCCTGGCAGCGAGCCGAGGACGCCGTCGTCCGCGCGCGTAGCCGTGACAAGAGCCGCGAGCTACCCGCCGTCGAGAGCGTCTTGGCGGCGATCGAGAAGGCCGTGACGGCGGGTCCGTCGACGAAGTGGCAGCGGCTGCAGGCCCTCCTCACAACCCACCACATCAGCCCCGGCCAGGGTCAGCTGCTGGTGTTCACCGAATTCGCCGACACGGCCCGCTGGCTAGCCGGAAAGTTCGACTCAGCCGGGTACAGCGTGGAGCTCCTGTACGGGGCGGTAGGCCACCACGAGCGAGACCGGCTTCAACAACGCTTTCTGGCGGGCGCCTTTCAGGTGCTCGTCTCGACGGATGCCGGCGGTGAGGGAATCGATCTCCAGTCCGCCCACGTAATGGTCAATTGGGACATCCCGTGGTCCCTGGTACGCCTCGAACAGCGCATGGGCCGCCTGCACCGCATCGGCCAAACCAAGCCGGTCCACATCTACCATCTGGTGGCGCCTGGCACCCGCGAGGGACGGGTCCAGGAAGTCATGCTTGACAACCTCCAAGCGGCAGGGGAGTCCCTCGACGGGCGAATCTTCGACTTGATGGACGCCGCAGCCGACCGCACCGGTTTCGACTACACCCGTGCACTCGCCGAGGCGCAAGCCGGGCAACATGTCACCGTTCCCCCTACAGCCGAACTCCTGGCAGCGGCCAGGGAACTGGTAAGAGACGAAGACCGCCTTCACACACCGCCCAACACCGAGGCTGCACTTGACCGCTTCCGCAGCGACCGCCTGGAGGCGATCAACCCGGTGATCGTGGACGGATTCGTCGACCAACTCGTCTTCGCTGAGCGCTGGCGGTCGGGCCCAGGGCCCGCCAGGGGTATCCGCCGCCTGAGCGCGACGCGGCTACTCCCGCCAGCACTCGGCGGAACGCACGAGGCACTCGTGGCCGCCGACGGCGCCTCAGTTCGGCAGGCCATCAACGACGGATCCCAGGGTTTGGACGACGTCGTCGTCCTTGGCCCCACCGAGGAGCCATTCGCCGAACTGACTGATTTGGCCCTGCGAATCGGTGAGAGCGAACTGATCCGCGGCACAGTCCTCGCCGACCCCGCCTCGCTGACCAACTACACCCTCCTCGTCTACGACGCCGAGGTCGAAGTGCACGACGGCGTCCGGCGCCAGCGACGCAAGTCCCCGGTGCTGATCCGCTACTCCGGCGCAGGCGCATTCGAGAGCGCCTGGGAGTCCCTCATGCTGCTCACTCCCACCGGAGCGGCCCGCACGGCACCGCTGCTGTCGCCAGCGCTGCGGCACGACGCTGAACGCGAAGCACGCGCTGCACTCGCCCGCGAGGCGGCCCGGGCCCGCACGGAGCGAGAAGCATGGGTCGACAAGGCGCGCTTGCAGCTCGACCAGGTCGAATACCGCTACCTGGACGAGCTCGAAGACCTGCCCACCCCGGAGCGGCGCGAACGGAAGTCCCGCTTCGAGGAGCTCAAGCGCGACCGTCTGGCCCAGCTCGATGACATCAGCAAGGTCGGCCAGAGCGCCCCGCGCTTGGTCGGTTGGGCCCACGTGGTCGGACAGGCCCGCGCCGACCAGCTCGGCTACGACCCCGACAGCGAAGCGATCGCCGTGGCAGCGGTCTTGGCCGAACTCGAACGACTCGGCTTCGACGTGGACGACCGCCAGACCGCCGGGGTCGGGTACGACCTGCTTGCCCGCCATCGCACCACCCGTGAGCAACGACTGGTGGAGGTCAAGGGCCTGCACGCAGGCCTGGCACCGGTATGGCTGGAACAGCACGAGTGGGCCCAGGCACAGCAGCGCGGCGAAGACTACTGGCTCTACGTCGTCGTCGACTGCGCCACCGCTCCATCGGTCGCCGTCCGGGCCCAGGACCCAGCTGGCCGACTCACCGCCGGCCCCCGGCGCATCGAACGGTTCCAGATCAAACTAGCCGACCTACGTCGGCTGATGGGAGAACAACGGTGACCACCGCGCACGTGCCCTCGACGAGCACGCTACCCAGCGCGCAGATCGAAGGCGCCGTTGGAAGTCGCCTGATCGACAGCTGGTTCCCATGCGCCGCGGTCGACGCTGCGGTCGGCACTCCCGCTGGGTCCGGCCTCAGCGAGAAGGCGCTGTTCACTTGGTTCGCATCCCGTCCGATCGCTCAGGCCCGCGCAGCCGTACTGACGGCGCTGCTACCGGACCAGACGGTGCACCACGCTGACGTACAGGAAGCCATCAGGAGCGGCGATGCCAGTGCGCAACAGCGCCTGCGCGCAGCTATCGCCGACCAATACCCGTCCGGTCGCCCAGTGGTCCTCGACATGTTCAGCGGGCGCGGGATCATACCGCTCGAAGCCGCGCGCCTGGGCGTGACTGCTGTTGGCACCGACTTGAGCCCCGTCGCGACACTGGCCGGGCGTCTGCTCGCAGACTATCCGCTGCGCGACTGGTCTGCCGAGCCCGATCTACCATTCACCCAGCCCCCGACCGACGAGGCTCTGTTCGGCCATGCAGAGCCCCGTCTACTCAGGGACGTCCGACTGATCTTGGCCGAAGTCGGCTCCCGGGTCGCCGCAGCCGTGTCCCCGCTGTACCCGCGCAACAGTCGCGGAGCGTTCCCGTGGGCGTACCTATGGGCGGTCACGATTCCCTGCGATCACTGCAGGCGCCGCTTCCCGTTGATAGCTTCCATGGCCCTGCGACATCCGTACTGGCGCACTGAGGACGATGGGCAGTCGCTGGAACTTGTTGTCGAGCAGGACACCTGGCGGACCGAGGTGATCGACGGCCCACCGCTGCGGGAGCCCACTTTCGCGGCAGCGGCTGGAAAGCGAGGGAAGAGTGCTCGCTGTCCTTTCCCAACCTGCGGCCATGTACACACGCTGGAGTCGGTGAAGCGCATCGGGCAAAGCGGGCAGTACCGCGACGCGCTGCTGGCCATCGGAGAGGAGTTCGAGGAGGCCCGCAAGGTCTTCAGGACGCCCACCGCCGAGGAGATCAACGCAGCAGCATCGGTCGACCTGGCGTCTCTACCCCCGTTGGCCGGTCTGACTGCCGCGCCCGATGAGGCAATCCCCCCGGGCAACAACCACACCATCAGGGCCTCTGCGTACGGCTACCGCACCTACGGCGGCCTGATGAACGCACGCCAGACAGCCAAGTTCGTCGCGACAGCTCAAGCCATTCAACAGGTGGCTGCTGACTGCCTCGCAGCGGGCATCAGCACCGAGTATTCCGCGTCACTGGCCGGGTACGCAGCCGCCAACCTGCAACGTCAGCTCCGAGTTGCTACCCGCGGTGCCAAACTGCGGACGCGAGGCAACCCGGACGGAACAGCCCAGAATCGCGCATATGTTGACCATATCTTCGCCGACCAGAGCAAGGTGTCCTTCAACTTCGACTACGTCGAAGCTGGTCCAGGAAACGGCCCAGGAACGTGGTCGAGCATGGGTACAAGCGGCCTTGGCGCTCTTAAGAAGGTGATCGCGGAGTCTCCGGCCGGGCGCCCTGGCAAGTTCCGCCGTGCGTCCGCCATCGCCCTCCCCTACCGGGATGGGTCTGTGGACGCCGTCGTCACCGACCCGCCCTACTACAACATGATCGACTACGCTGACGCCTCCGACCTTTTCTACGTCTGGCTGCGGCGAGCACTTCGCCATCTGATGCCCGATCTCTTCGATCAGCCCAGCCGGGACGGTCTGCAGGAGAAGGCCGACGAGATCATAGTCAAGAACGGCAATGCCCCGGGCGAGCATCGTACTCGCGACTTCTACGAGCGGATGCTCAGCCATGCGTTCAGAGAGGCGCGGCGCGTTCTCCGCCCTGACGGCCACCTGGTTGTGGTTTTCGGACACTCGGACCCAGACGCGTGGCGTCGCCTGCTCGGTGCCCTGCACGATGCCGGCTTTGTAGTTACAAGCTCCTGGCCTTCACGAACCGAAACGGCCGCAACCGGCGTGGCGAGTATCAAGGTCACCGTGACAATTGGATGCCGCGTTGCCGAACAGAACCGTCCAGCCGCCACCGCTGCTCAGGTAGACCGGGAGGCCACTGAGCAGGTCAAGGCCGCCGCACGGGAGTGGGACCGTGACGGCCTTGCCCTCACCGACCAACTCATGGCCGGCTACGGGCCAGCAATGAAGGTCTATGGCCGCTACTCCAAGATCCTCAAGCCCGATGGCACCGTCGCCGAGCTCGACCGCTACCTCACGCTCGCACGCACCGCCGTCCGAGACGCCACCGCCCTCAAGCTGGATGAGCTGCCACTGGAGACCTTCGACGCACCCACCCGCTTCGCAGTCTTCTGGCAGCGCCTGCACGCCCGCTCAGACGTTCCCAAGGGCGAGGCACGCTTCCTCGCGCAGGCCGACAACCTACGTCTGGAGGACCTGCGCGGCGCACTACTGACGGAGAGCAAGAGCGGCTACCGGCTGCGCCTGGACGCGCCCGCCGCTATCGGGGAGCAGTCCTCAACATTCGAAGTGGCCCGCGGCATGGCCGCCGCCTGGGACCGGGG
Organism: Kitasatospora sp. UYEF31; assembly: GCF_057291755.1. Taxonomy (NCBI): domain Bacteria; kingdom Bacillati; phylum Actinomycetota; class Actinomycetes; order Kitasatosporales; family Streptomycetaceae; genus Kitasatospora; species Kitasatospora sp. UYEF31. The sequence continues at coordinate 38,444 of NZ_JBXAWK010000053.1, read as the reverse complement.
AGCCACCGAAGCAGTTGCCGCAGTCCTAACGCATGGCGGTCGCCAGCCCACAGACGCGCACCTCTGGGCAGTCGTCGGGGAGATCGTCTCGCAGCTCCCACCGAGCGATCATGTCGCCAAGGCCCTCACTGCCGTGCAGCGCAACACAGCCACAATCACCAGCCTGGCACACCGCACCGCCAGCGATCAGGTCGCCAGCGAGCCCCCTGCACAGTTCGCCCTGTCCCTCCCCGCCGAGGAGTCCTGACCATGTCGACCGGTATTGCTTCACACTGGGCAGACTTGCTGTCTCTGCGACCAGAGGTCATCGACTCCGACGGCTCGGTCGGTGAGCTTCAGATGAGCCTGCACAAGGCTGTCTACCAGACCGTCGACGTGCCGTACCGCAAGGTCGACTACTACGGCGACATCACCCAGCCCACTCCGAACCTCGTCGGCTTCTTCAGTCGCATCGCGCGCCGCCTCGGAACCGACGCCCCCTCCGCCGCGCTGTTCCATCTCGATCAGGGCATGGGCGGCGGCAAGAGCCATGCCTTGGTCGGGCTCTACCACATGGCTCAGTCCCCGCAGGAGTTCTTCGCGACGGAACTGGGCCATAGAGTGCGTGCCGAGGCTGAACAGAACGGCACTGAGGTGGACCTGTCCCGCACCCAGACCGTCGTCCTGACTGCCGACTACTTCAGTCCTGGCAAGTCCAGTGAGACCTTCGGACCAGCAACCACCTTGTTCGAACGCTTCCTGTGGTCTCTGACCGGAGGCGACATGGACCGCTACCAACGCTTCGTCGCTGGCGGCCCCAACAAAGGCACCCTGCAGCAGGCTCTCAACGCCGTGGGACGTCCGGTGCTGATCCTTCTCGACGAGCTCATGGACTACGTCCTACAACTCGCCGAGCCCGCGAACATCGACCGCATGCCCAACGAGAAGGCGTTCCTCAACGCCCTCATGGACGTCTGCGACGACGTCCCCCGCGTTGCCTTCGTCGTCGTCATGATCCGCAGTGAGCAGGACGAGCGCGGATACCCCCCGCAGGCCGAGGACTTCCGGGGCTACGTCTCCGAGCGACTCGTGCGGAACGGCCCCGACGGAAGGGTCGCGGTGACTGAGCCCCACGACTTCGCCTCCATCATCCAGCGCCGGCTGTTCGAACCAGCGGACGTTACCGCCGCCGCGGCGGACATCGCGCAGCGCTACGCCGCCACGAGCCTGGACGGATGGCGTGACAAGGTCCTCGACAAGCTCGGACCGGGCCGCGGAGGGGCAGGTTTCGCCGAACGCGTGGCCGCAGGCTATCCCTTCCACCCCGAGCTCATGCGGCTGGTTCGCGAGGAGTGGTCCCAGGTCCAGAATTTCCAGCGCGTCCGCTCTACGGTCGCCATCTTCGCCCGGACCGTGCTGCATTGGGCCACCGCACACAAGGCCGGACGGTGGGCGCCAGCCCTCATCGGCGTCGGCGACGTCCCATTGACCACCGCCCTGGAGCAACTCCTGTCCTCCGGCCTGTTCATGGGAGACGATCGCGCCATCCAAGGCCGCCGCTCCGTCGCCACCACGGACGTCATTAGCAGCGACGGTTCTGCCGGACGCGCCGTTGCCGTCGACCGGCGCCTTCACGCCGCGGGCGTCACCGCTGGTCAGCAGTACGGTGCCGTGCGCATGGCCACCGCATTGTTTTGCTATTCGATGGTCACTCGCCCACGCGCCGGTCGCGGTGCAACCAAGGCCGAGCTTCTCGCCGCCATTTTGGAGCCCACCCCTCCCCCCGGCACGCCTTACACCGAAGCCGAAGAGGTCTTCAACGCCCTCACTGGCGAAGACGGCCTTGGCGCCCTGGAAATCACCCACCCCGCCAACGCCCCCGCGCGCTATTACCTGTCCATCAAGCAGACGCTCCGGATGTACTACACCGCCTCCCACGCCCTGATCGACCCGCAAACCTGCGAACAGCTGGTTTGGGACAAGGCGCAGAAGCTCGCTCACAAGGGTTCCTTCGACGACATTCACTTCATAGACGCACCCAATTCCACCGGCTCCATCGACATCCAACGCACATTCGAGGGTGTGGACTCGGCTGCCACCCGTCTAGTCGTACTCGACCCACGCCGCTGGACTCTGCTCAACGGCAAGGATGCCCTCAGCCGTGCCGAAGTCACGGCACTTCTTGGCCTCGGACAGGATGCGCTCCGGGTGGACAACGCCGCTAGCTGCGTCGTCGCCTGCGTCAATACCCAGCGCCGGGACGTAGCACGGAAACGAGCCAAGGAAGTTCTCGCCTGGAGAAGCGTCCTCAAGCAGATAAGCCCCGACGACATCGACGAGCACCGCGAGGCCAGCGCAAAGACAGCCGAGGCCGAGAACAAGCTCAAAAGAGACATCGAGAAGGCGTACCAGCATCACGCCTATCTCGTGCGCGGCGACCATGGCTTGCAGGTGGAATTCAAGCGCTTTGACGACGACAACAAGTCCTCTCTGCGGGGGGACCATGTATGGACCGCGCTCGTTGAGGCCAGTCGGGCGACCGTCGCCGGCGGATTGGCACCCGACTACCTCGCCACCCTACTCGACGGTTTCGAACGCACCCTCACACCTCGTGAGGTCGTCCAGTCGTTCTACAAAAACCCCTCCTTCCCCCTCGTCCCGGCCACCGACGACATACGCCGAACCATCTTCGACCTGCTTCGCAACGGGTGGGAACTCGCTGACTCCGACGGCGGCACACTCGCCATCACGACTGCGGAGCAGATCTCCATCAACTCCATCAGCCAGAGCCTGCGCCGCGCGGTCGCGGCGGCCAGGACTGTGCCAGCCCAACGCAGGGGAAACTCTCAGCCGAGGGAGACCACACCTTCCTACGAGCGAGTTGCATCAGTCAATCATCCAGACGATGCATCGTTCACCAGCGATGACGATCAGTACAGGGCATCAGCGAGTCCACCCGAGGAGCCAGGCGCCGGCTCGGCGTCGACCGCGTACAAGCGATACACCGTCAACTTGTCCAACCGCAGCATCACAGCCCCCGACGCGCGTGACCAGGCGTGGCAGCTCCTCAAGGAGCTGAGCAAGGTCCTCGACACTGCCGCTGACCACCAGCTCCTCACCCTGACAGTCTCCCTCGTCACTGCGGAGGGAGCTCAGGGAACTCTCCAGCAGAAGGCGGAGCAGGCTGGCGCAGTCTTCGAGATCGAGGACGATGACTTCTGACTCGCGATTCCCGGCATCCTGTGCGTCGAAATACCGGACACCAACGACGAGCAGCCCTCCGGCACCACCGAATTCTCCGCCGGACGGAAGAACTGCGGATGCCATCCAGTCCAGAGACACCGCGGCCCAGGCTGACGTGTCCGTGGTGTGGGGTTGGATGTCGGCATGACTGTTCTCGATCTGGCCCGGCGGCTGCCGGGTATTGCCGAGTTGCGCGAGCACTGCCAGGCCCTGGCGACGCTGGAGGCTGTCATCAGCCCGGACTGGGAGTCCCGCTACTACTCCTTCAACTCCGCCTGGGCACCAGGTCAGCAGTTGGCGTCGATGCGCGACGGCAGCGGGAACGAGTGGTCCATCGTCTTCTCGGCCATGGGCGCATATGTGCGCGGTTTCGACCATGAGTCACCCATGAGTCCCTACGGCAGCGACAACGACGAACCCTGGCCCGGTGTCCTCGACACGGTGCCCGAAGCCTTCCGAGAGTTCGCCGAGGAGCCCGCGTTCTGCGACGAGGACGGAACGCCCGTGGTTACCGCATGTCTGTGGCGCGGGGGCGGCGACGACTGCTGGCAGACCGGCGAGATCGAATTCCCCGAAGACCGGCCCGACCCGGACGGAGCCTAAGCCCTGTTCGAGCTCCTGGCGGACCGCTCACCCGACGCGTACGTACGCTTCGCCGAGGACTACTACGAGATGTCGCTGGACCCCGCCGCAGTGACGGCGGTGCTCAGCCTCCAGCCGCTCACGGCCACGCTCGTCGCAACGCTGAACCCGGACGTGACCGTGGACAGCCTCGCCGCAGATCTCGCCGAGATCGGCTACGCCGCCGATGCTCAAGGTGCGGCCAGCAGCACGGCCTGACCAGGCAAGACACAGCACTGACGCAGTTGCAGTTCCAGTTGCGTTCACCCCCGTTCAGCAACGTCCGAAACTCAGTGGGCAGTGACCGCACCGCAGGCCAGGACACCCACGAACGCAGCCGGACACCCGGACGAACAGTTGGAAAGCGTGTTGGGGGAAACCCCTCAGGGGTTCGAATCCCCTATCCTCCGCCGGCCGAAGGCCCGAACCGCATTGCGGTTCGGGCCTTCGTCGTTTGATGACTACGTCTACCGCCGTCCGCCACTACGTTCCCTCGGTCCAATACTGCTGAAGCCGAGCCACTGCGTCCCCCTTGGTCAGAGCGGCGACCGCCTCATCGGTGAGACCGACCCGATGGATCAACAGGTGCACCAAGTCCGCCGGCAACGCATCCTTCGGCACCTGAGGTGCACCCCGGTCCGGGAGCTTGCCGTGGAGCACGCAGTCCCAGAACTCGACCTCACCGACCACAAGCTGGTCCCGCAGGATGTGACTCCACATGGCCGCGCCGTAAACCGTCCGGTCCACGGGGTGCGAGATCCGAGTCCGCAGAATCCGCCCGTCGTGCAACGTCAGCTCATAGGTGACGTGATGGGTACCGGTGCGCCCACGCGCATCCCGCACCCGCTTCCACTCCTCGACGACGCAAAACCGATCATGGCGCTCACGGTCGGGCTGTGGTCGGCTCATCGCGCCGCACCCACCAACCAGTCGATCAATTGTTGATCGTCACTCAAGGCGATCAACTGCACCAGGCCCCAGTCGTCCCGATGATTAGGGGCCGTCCGCAGCCGGTCCTGCCAATCGTCGGCGTACTCACGCAACGCATCGACCATCTCGCTTATGGCCTCATCGAAAGACGCCCCGTCCGCTGCCACCGGCAATCCGGGAATGAACACCGACCAGCCGCCAGCTTCCGCCACAACTTCGGCCTTCGACGGGGAGACGAGCGCCAGGTAGTGGCGCAGCCGTTCGACATCCACCACCGCAGCCCGCCCGGCGTCGCGTCGCACGGTCGCAACCCGGCCTTCGTCCGCTGCGTCGAGAAGGTCCTTCAAATGCGTACGCGCCTCGGTGTAGCTCTCGTAATGCACCGCAGACATGAGCAGCCTCCTCTGATCCTCAGGACTCAGAGTGCCTCAATTCAGCAAGTACGTCAAGTACGTCAAGTACTTCACGTACTTCACGTACTTCACGTACATACGATGCGCTCGGTGCGGACGAGGCGCGGCAGCAGATCAAGACAGTTGCAGTTCTGGTTGCATTCAGCTGCGTTCGTCACCGCCCGAACCCCACCGAGCTAATACTTCCGGCGCAGGTCAGAACGACCGCAGCCTCATCCAAACAACCACCTGAACATTCGGAAAGCGTGTTGGGGGAAACCCCCAGGGGTTCAAATCCCCTATCCTCCGCCAGCCTGCTGAGCTGCAAAAACAGCGGCAAAACAAAGGCCCCGACCGTAGAGGCGGGCGGATTCTCGAGGCCTTCGTCGTGCGGTGGTTGCAGTTATCCGTTCCGGACGACTGCGGACCTGGGCGAACACGGGCTACCAGTCGGCGACGTCGCCGTACTTTCCGGGGTTCTTCGCCCGGTCGATGGCCTGCGTCTGGGCTTCGGCGAACACCGCTGCGACGGCGTTGACCTGGACGCGGTGGAGGGCACGCCCGTCATCGACCTGGCGCCCTTCTTCCGGGAGATGGGGCCGCGCGGCGAGGTGCGTCAGCCGGACTGGCCGAGCGAGATGCCCACCCACTACTGGGCTGATGCCGGGGAACGCGCGAAGTGATGCACGGCGCGCCAGTCTTTTAGCGCTGAGCCATTCCGACCTGTCCAGCAGGGTTCAAATCTAGGGACGGCTTCCGGGGGATCGTGATCAGTCGGGCGGGTCTCACAGACACCACAATAACTTCGGAACATATTCCGAAGTACCGTCAATGCATGTCCACCCTCACTGTGTCGTTCTCTGACTTGTCGAAGAACTCGAAGCGGGTTGCCGACACCGTCGACCGTGCCCAGCGCGTTCATGTGACACGCCGCGACGGCGATGACCTCTACCTCACCACCGCGCGACACGATCAGCAGCGGGAGGAGACAGCAGACGTCACAGCCCGCCTGTTCTCCGCACTGATCAGCAGCGACGAAGGCACCCGTACCGTCCTCCTGGCTCTGCCTACGGTCTTCCCCTGGGTCCGGCATCTTTCGGCCGATGAGGTACGCGAGTTCATCGTCGACCTCATAAACGCCACCGGCGATGTCGTAGAACTGGACGTCCACTCCAACCTGCACCGGGTCATAGTCGAATGGCGCGCCACCGCCAGGATCCTGGCGGATCCCGAACTGGCCGCGCAACTAACCACACCACTGCCCGACGAGGATCACGGTGAGGTGATCGCACCGCGAGTCCCAAGCGCGGCGACGATGTACCTGCTCCGCCGATCGGCGACGAGTGGCGGATCCGGTTCGCCACGAACGAAGCAGCAAAAGGGTGGGGTGACCTCTGCACTGAAGCGGCCGGCAACTCCCGGCACTGCTTCGAAGCATTGCGCAGCGATCCGCTCTCTATGAATGCCCCTGACTGGCAGCACCGTCTGCGCGGTCGCCTGGCTCAAGCAACAACCGACGCTCGCTAGGACATCCTTCCCTGGCGCAGGATGCAGGTGCCCGGTGCCCTTCGTTCACAACGAAGGGCAGACCAAATTCCGGTCGGGACCTTTGTCATGTCGTGGTTGCGTTTCTGGTTGCATTCACCCGCGTCAGGCACCGTCCGAACACCCACGAGCAAGACGCTCCACCCCAGGTCAGGACACCGCCAACCCCATCCGGATCCCAAAGCGAACAGTTGGAAAGCGTGTTGGGGGAAACCCCTCAGGGAAGACGGCCGCTCGGCTCGGACCGTACGGCCTGACTGTCCACCACCTCGGGCGTGAGCGGCTCATCCACGCGTTTCACATGCTCCATCAGCATTGGACTTTGATCCCGGATCCTGGACACCAAAGACACCTGGATCTTGACGCTCTGGAGTCCCGTACAGATGACTGAGAAGCACTACCCCGCCGAGTCCAAGGCGGGCGCGGTCGCGTTGTACCGGTCGCGGCCGGGAACGACGAGCAAGTCGGTCGCCGAGGCTCTCGGGGTCAACACCGAAACGCCGCGCAACTGAATCCGGGCCGCTGACGGGCGACGGCCCGGTATTTCGCCGGGGAGCCGCGCTTGTGAGGAGCCGTAAATTAACTACTGCTTGATTCAGACCCGTTGGGATGGATGACGTGATAGGGCGGATCCGTGAGAATCCCGGAAGCCGCCCTGGCGGCGTTGGATGTGAAACTGGCCGCGATGCTGCCGCACTTGGACGAGCGGCAGCGTCGTCTGTATCTGGCCTTGGAGGCCGATGCTCTCGGGCATGGCGGGATCACAACGGTGGCCAGGCTGACGAGGTGTCAGAGTCGACTATCACGCGAGGCCGCAACGAACTCGCGCAAGGCGTAACGGTTCTGGGGCGGGTTCGCCGTCCCGGCGGCGGACGCAGGTCAGCCGGCGAACGGGACCCTGACCTCGCTCCGGCGCTTGAGGCATTGATCGAACCGAAGGAGCTTGGCGATCCGGTCTCCCCGCTGCGCTGGACCACCGCCTCACTGCGGGACCTGGCCCGGGAACTGACCGCGGCGGGCCACCACGTCAGTGCCCCGACCGTCGGCAATCTGCTGCGGACGATGGGGTTCAGCCTTCAAGGTATGGCCAAGACCCGTGCCGGGAGCCAAGTCCCGGACCGTAACGCACAATTCCAGCATATCAACACCACTGTTGAGGAGTTCCTGGCGCACGGACTTCCGGTGGTGAGCGTGGACGCGAAGAACAAGGAGCCGATCGGTGCCTTCGCCCGGCCCGGACGGAGCTACCGCCCCAAGGGAACACCGATCACAGCCCCGGACCATGACTTCGTCAAACCCGGCACTCCGATCGCGATCCCGTACGGCGTCTATGACCTGGGGAAGGACAGCGGCTGGGTGAACGTGGGAACCGACCACAACACCGCGGCCTTCGCGGTCGAGTCCATCCGCCGCTGGTGGAAGCACCTGGGCCGACAAGACCATCCCGGCGTCGACCGGCTACTGATAACCGCCGATGCCGGAGGGGCCAACTCAGCCGACTCCCGTTTGTTCAAAGCCTCAAGCGCCGGAGCGAGGTCAGGGTCCCGTTCGCCGGCTGACCTGCGTCCGCCGCCGGGACGGCGAACCCGCCCCAGAACCGGTACGCCTTGCGCGAGTTCGTTGCGGCCTCGCGTGATAGTCGACTCTGACACCTCGTCAGCCTGGCCACCGTTGTGATCCCGCCATGCCCGAGAGCATCGGCCTCCAAGGCCAGATACAGACGACGCTGCCGCTCGTCCAAGTGCGGCAGCATCGCGGCCAGTTTCACATCCAACGCCGCCAGGGCGGCTTCCGGGATTCTCACGGATCCGCCCTATCACGTCATCCATCCCAACGGGTCTGAATCAAGCAGTAGTTAATTTACGGCTCCTGAACCGCTGCCGGTTCGTTGACGACCACCAGTGCCGCTGTGGCGTCAAGATGACTGTGCCCCATCCTCCAGATCGCCCGCCCCACCTTCTGCCACTGGCACAGGACCGTACCCGCGTACGCCGACGGAGTTCGGGCCTGATGTTCGTGAACGTCCTCGCCGCGGCTCGGTTCCGGCCTGAGTGGGAGGTTCTCCGGGCCGGGTCAGGCCAGGCCGGGTCAGGCCAGGCCAGGCCAGGCCAGGCCAGGCCGGGTCAGATGGCGGCGGTGCCGTGCCATTGCATGAGCAGGATGGTGGCGTCGTCGTGGAGGCGGTCGTGGTGGTATTCGCGGATCGCGCGGATCAGTCGCCGCAGGGTCTCGGGGGCAGGAAGGCCGTCGGCCAGGTGGCGGATCACAAAATCCACGAAGCGGTCGAGACCGAAGACCTCGCCTTGCGGATTGCGGGCCTCGGTGACGCCGTCGGTGTAGAGCAGGAGCCAGTCGCCGGGTTCGAGTTGCTCCTCGTACAAGATGACGGGCAGACCCAGGGCGGTGCCCATGGGGTGCGCGGGCGGGCGTTGGAGAGTGGCGACCCATCTGCCGCTGCGGATCAGGACCGGCGGGTGATGGCCGCGGTTGACCCAGGTCAGCCGGCCGGTGAGCAGGTCGAGTTCGGCGAGGATCGCGGTGGCGTAACGGCTGCGGCCGAACTGTTCCAGGATGGCGGCCTCGACGGCCTCGCTCGTCTGCACCAGACCCGCCCCCTGGCGGCGGCTGTTGCGGCAGCCGGCCAGGGCGAGGGCGACGGTGAGGCCGGCGGAGGTGTCATGGCCCATGGCGTCGAAAACGGCCAGGTGCGCGGTGGTGCCGTCGACGGCATACTCGTAAGCGTCGCCGCCCATGTCGTACGCGGGTTCCATAGCCGCGCTGACGGTGGCCTGTTCACTGGTGAAGGAGCCGGGCGGCATCAGGGTCCACTGCATCTCGGCGGCGATGCCCATCGGGCGGGTGCGTACCACGCGCTCGTAGGAGTCGCTGTACGCACGTTTGCTCACCAGGAGCAGACCCACCAGCAGGGCCAGGTCGAGCGCGCGGTCCACGGCGCCGTCGCCGGGGTCGCAGGTCTCCAGGCCCAGGACGCCCAGCCGGTCGGCCCCGTCCGTCAGCGGAAGCCACAGACGCCGCGTCCGCGGTTCCCCGGGGATGCCCGCGTCCGAGCCGGCCGGGGCCTGGACGGGCTCGGCGCATTGGAAGGCCCGGCCAGCCAGCGTGCCGTCCACCCGCAGCTCCGCCTCGGCCGCCTCATCCGCGCTGGGGTCCGGAACCAGACGCAGCAGTTCCTGCTGCACGTCCGCGAGGTAGATCAGCGGCCGCACCAGACCCAGCGGGCGGGCGTGCGCGGCGACCAGTCCGGGAAGATCCTCCAAAACGGCGTGCTGGCTTGCCCGGAGCAGGCCACTTGTCGCGGCCGCACCGTTGGGGAAAGGCTTCACAGGGGCATCCTGTCCTGCTTCGTGACCCGTGCTGCGGCGGTCGATCACAACGATGTCGGTCGGCCCGTGCCGGTCGGGTGGCCTTTGAAAGTAACAGAACCGGCCCGGCTACCGAATTGCCTGCTCCCGGGCGTCCCGCGGGTGACCCGCCCGGTCACCGCCAGCCTCGATGAGGGAACGGGATCCGCCCGTAGCAGACTCATTTCGCTGCTCGGCGCTCCGCGTCGGAGTACTCCCTGTTGATGCGCTGGGCCTCCTCGAGCTGGTCCTCAAGGATCACGATGCGGCACGCGGCCTCGACGGGGGTTCCCTGGTCGACGAGCTCGCGGGCGCGGGCGGCGATGCGCAGTTGGTAGCGGGAGTAGCGGCGGTGGCCGCCGGCGGAGCGCAGCGGGGTGATCAGGCGGGCTTCGCCGATGGCGCGGAGGAAGCCCTGGGTGGTGCCGAGCATCTCGGCGGCACGGCCCATGGTGTAGGCGGGGTAGTCGTCGTCGTCGAGACGACCGTAGGAATCGTCTGCCGTCATTTGCACCTCTGTCGTTGAACGCGTGGAGGGGCCCTGGTGCCGTACCGGCACCAGGGCCCCGAAGGAACTGCTACACCATCTGTCGGCCTTGGTACTGCACCGATGTTTTGTTTCCGCGGGCCCGGCCTGGGGGCTGCCGGGGGTACGGGGATCGCGGTTGCTTGACCGGAGACCACCTCACTATCGATGTCCTGCGGTACCCGGGCTCAAGGCTTCCGCCCGGGCGATCCTGATGGCGCTCAACTCCTCCGTTCTTCCCTCGGAACCATTTACTTGCCACTCGGGTACTGCGTACTGCCGGTACTGCCGGTACTTCCTACCTCTGTGCTGCTGGTACTGCGAACCGTGGACGGCCTTGTCCGGCACCGTCCTCCGGCAGCCAGCCCCGTCGCCCGTCCCGCTTACACCTGGGCTTAGAACCCCGCTGCCGAACCTCCCGGTACGCGCGCCCGCAGTCAGACGCCTTTACCGGGGTACTTCTGAAAACCGCACTGCTGATACCGCGAACCGCTGGTGGCATTCAACACCGCCACCTTCCGGCAGCCAGCTCCGTCGCCCGCTTCTCAAACCGCTTCGGCTCCAGAGCTTCACCGCCGCACCGTGTTGCCTGCCTATCACCTTCGTGTACTGCGTTTTCCTGTACAGCTCCCCGGCAGTTCGTCATCTGCCGGGCCCTTCTTGATCTCGGCTACGAGAGAAACCATAGCCGCACGATCTCCTCATGTCTACTCCGGCGGACATAGATTTCCGCGCGCCGGGAGAGGAGGTAGTCACCCCGGCGAAACCGGGGCAGGGATGCGGTGCCGGGGTCGAACACGAACATCGCAGCGAGCGGTCCGGGTGTTGACGATCCGGAAACGCGGGTGATCCGCTGGACACGATGCGCGTCAACACCGTGGCTGGCGCACGCCATGGTGCCCGGGTCTTCCTGGAAAACCCCTGGCGGCCAAAGATCGCCCCGACGCCGCCGACACAGTCCTCCTGGTCGTCTCCGGACTGGTCACCAACGCCCTGTGCCACGGCGGCGACACCCTCACCCTCTGATCGAGCGGACGGCGGCGGCGAGGCGGCGGGCGGCTTCGGCCAGTTCGGCGGGATCCGCGGCAGCAGCGAAACCCAGGCGCAGGTGAGCGGCTGGCGGTTCGGCCGGGAAGTAGCGGCGGCCGGCGTTGACGGCCACGCCATGTGCCCGGGCGGCGTCGGCAACGGCGGTGTCCGCAAGGGCGGTTGGCAGCCGCAGCCACAGGTGCAGGCCGCCGGCGGGGAAGCCGGTGAGCACCCAGTCGGGAGCCTCGCGGGCCAGAGCGTCGGCCAATGTGGCGCAGCGGTCGCGCAGCGCGGTGGCCAGGGCCCGCAGGTGACGGTCCCAGGCGGGGGTGCTGAGCAGTTCGACGGCGGCTTCCTGCAGCGGGCGGGCGATGAAGAAATCATCGACCAACCGCATTCCCTGCAGGCGCCGCATCACCGGGCCACGGGCGATCACCGCGCCGATCCGCAGGCTGGGCGAGGCGGGCTTGGTCAGCGAGGTGAGGTGGACCACGGTGCCGTCGCGGTCGTCGGCCACCAGCGGGCGCGGCACCGTACGGCCGTGGCCGAGGTGGCGGGCGAAGTCGTCCTCGATCAGGAACGCCCCGGCCGCTCGGGCCACGTCGACGACCTGACGGCGGCGCTCGGGTGTGAGCACGGTGCCGGTGGGGTTGTGGAAGGTCGGCTGGCAGTAGAACAGCCGGGCTCCGGTCATGACGAACGCGTCGGCGAGCAGGTCGGGGCGGACGCCGTCGTCGTCCATCGGGACGGGCACCGGGCGCAGTCCGGCGGCGCGGGCGGCGGCTAGCGCGCCCGGGTAGGTGGGTGACTCCACCAGCACCGGGCTGCCGGGGGCAGCCATGGCCCGGAACAGCATGGACAGCGCCCCCTGCCCGCCGCCCGTGACAAGCACGTCCTCGGGGCCGACCCCGTGCCCGGCCTGGCGGGCGAAGATCGCGCGCAGGGGCGCCAGGCCGGCGGCCGGGGCGCGGTGCCAGGCATCCGGGCGACGGGCCGCACGGGCGAGTGCCGCACCGAGTGCCCTGGTGGGCTGAAGGTTCTCGTGCAGGTATCCGCCGGCCAGCGCGACGGTGCCGGCCGGCGGTTGACCTGAGGGGCCGTCGACCTCCCCCGGGTTGTGGTCGCGGCCCGCCAGGGCGACCGCCTGCCAGGAGGTGTCTGGCGCCTCGTCACCCCGCTGGGGTCCGCGGGTGGCCACGTACGTGCCGCTGCCGGGGCGGGTGACCACCGCGCCCTCGGCGGCCAGTAGGGCGATCGCACGGGAAACGGTAACCGGACCGACCCCGTGACGGGCGATCAGATCCCGACTGCTGGGCAGCCGTTCGCCGGGGGCGAGCCCGGCGATCTCCGCGCGGAGGATGGTCACCAGCGAACCAGTACTGCTACTGTCGGACATGAATATAAAGAATAGCACTACTGAGAATGGCTCAGAATCGCTTCTCGACATCGCAGCCCTGAGGGCCGACACCCCCGGCTGCGACTCGGTGGTCCACTTCAACAACGCCGGCTGCGGCCTGCTGGCCCGCCCGGTGCTCCAGACGATGCTCGACCACCTGAATCTGGAAGCCGCTATCGGCGGTTATGAAGCCGCCGCCGCACGGGCCGCCGAGGTCGCCGACTTCCACGCCGCGACCGCCGAGCTCATCAACACCCGGCCTGGCAACATCGCCTTCGCCGGCAGCGCCACCCACGCCTACACCAAAGCGCTGTCCGCAATCGACTTCCGCCCGGACGACGTGGTCCTCACCACGCGCAACGACTTCATCTCCAACCAGATTGCGTTCCTCGCGCTGCGCAAGCGCCATGGTGTCGAGATCGTGCACGCCCCCGACCACCCGGACGGCAGTGGCGTCGACGTCGAGGCGATGGCCGCGCTGATGCGGGCCCACCGGCCGCGCCTGGTGGCCGCCACCCATGTGCCCACCAACTCCGGCCTGGTCCAACCGGTGGCCGAAATCGGGCGCCACTGCCGCGAGTTGGACCTGCTGTACCTGGTCGACGCCTGCCAGTCGGTCGGCCAGTACGATCTCGACGTTGAACTGATCGGGTGCGACCTGCTCACCGCGACGTGCCGCAAATTCCTGCGCGGGCCGCGCGGTTCGGGCTTCCTGTACGTCTCCGACCGGGTGCTGCGGGCCGGGTACGAGCCGCTGTTCATCGACATGTACGGCGCGCGCTGGACCGAACCCGGCGTCTACCAGGCGGTCGAAACGGCGGCCCGGTTCGAGGAGTGGGAGTTCCCGTACGCGACCGTACTCGGTAGCGCGGCGGCCGTCCGCTACGCGCTGCGGGTCGGGCTGGCACCGATTTCCCAGCGCACCCCCGCACTGGGCGGAAGGCTGCGGGAACAGTTGACTGACGTCCCCGGGGTGCGCGTGCTCGACCGGGGCCCAGCACCGGCAGCACTGGTCACCTTCGCGATCGAGGGCTGGCAGCCGCAGCCGTTCAAGGCGGCGATGGACGCGCGGGGGATCAACTCAGCCCTGAGTTTCCGGGAGTTCGCGCAGTTCGACTTCGCCGACAAGGACATCGACTGGTGCCTGCGCCTGTCGCCGCACTACTACAACACCGAGGACGAAGTCGACAAGGTCGCTGCCGCAGTCGCCGAGTTGGCCGCCTCAGGCGGCAGTGCGGCGCAGGGCATCTGATGCAACCACTGTCGACCGCTCCGGAGACCGCCGCCGACCCGCGCGCTCCGCCGCAAAGCCTGTGGCGCAACGGGGACTTCCTCAGGTTCTGGCTCGGCGAGACAGTGTCGCTGCTCGGCACCCAGGTGACCAACCTCGCACTGCCGCTGCTCGCCATCCGCGCCTTCGACGCCACGGACGAACAGGTGGGGCTTCTGCGCTTCCTGCAACTCGTCCCCCATCTCGGTCTCGCCCTGCTGATCGGGGTCTGGACCGACCGGGTGCGGCGCCGGCCCGTCATGCTGGGCGCCAACCTCGTCCGGCTGGTCCTGCTCGCCCTCGTCCCGCTGCTGTACTGGTGGCACGCCCTCGACCTGGCCACCCTGCTGGTCATCGCCTGTGCCGTCGGCATCGCGTCGGTCGTGTTCGACGTGAGCTGGATGTCGTACGTGCCGGTGCTGGTGAAGAGTCCCGAGCACTACGTGGAGGCCAGTGCCAAGATGGGTGTCAGCTCCTCCACCGCCGACGTGGTCGGCCCCGGGCTCGCCGGTGTCCTGGTATCGGCCCTCGGTGCGCCGGTGGCCGTGGTCACGATCGGCTCCGCGGCCGTCATCATCGGACTGATCGTCTCCCCGGTCAGCCGCCTGCGGGCACTACCGTCAGGACCGAAGGAACCCTCCTGAGAAAGACGTTCCACCCCAGGTCAGGACGCCGCCGACCCCAGCTGGCTCGGCCCCGCCGCAGCGGGCCGCAGGGAGGCCCTTACGGGCGGCGAGGCGGTCCAGGAGGGCTGCGGGGACTGCGTGTTCCTTCTCGGTCAGGTCCGCGGCGAACTCGACGTCCAGGGATCGGGCGATCGCGGCGCAGGTGTCGAGCAGCCTGCGGCGCGGCGCCGGGTTGCGCACTGCGCCGATGGCTCCCCCCGCCGCCCGAAGGCCCCGGCCGCCTGCTGGAGTGTCCTCCCGCTACGCCCCGATTTGCCCCGGACGCCGAATGAGCAGTCCGCTCAGCAACTCCGCACCAAGCGGCCAGAGCCCATAGCCGTCGTTGACGGTGAGGTGCCCCACCTCGCCGGCGTCGGCGAACCCCGCGCCCCACAGGTTCGCGAAGGACCTGGCCCGGTCCGGCGTCATCCAGCGGTCGTTGGCGCTCGCGACCACCAGCGCCGGAAACGGGAAGAGCAGCCGCGGGATCGGCGCGAACCCCCGGATCGCGGTCTCGCGGTTCTGCTCCACATCAGCTGGTGTGACGAGCATTGCGGCACGGACCGGTCGGCCCGCTCCGGTGGCCACCCAGTGCGCGACGGCCATACAGCCCAGGCTGTGCGCGATCAACACCGGCGGCCGGGAGCATCCGGCGATCGCCTCGTCGAGGCGGGCGACCCAGTCGTGCCGTTCGGGCCGCTCCCAGTCGCTTTGCGCGGGACGTACGGCATCAGACAGCCGGGCGGCCCACAGTTCCTGCCAGTCACCGGGGTCGGGCCCGAACCAGCCGTCCACGAACACCACGGGCACGGGTGCCTCGTCGCCGGCAGGCGGGTCGGCGGACGGCACCGCTTGATGAACAAAATCGGGCATGCGGCCAGCCAATCAGTCAGGCGGTCCCTCAAAACTGACACAGTTTATGGCTGACATGATCGGCTCCAGACCTGGTTGACGGCCTGGCGGCCGTCGGTCCCCGCCCGGACTGGACGGCGGCGACGTTGCCGGGAAGTCGAACGACGTGGGCACGCTGACCAGCGGGTCCGAGGCGGCCGGGGACAACCCGGGCCAACCTCACGAGCCTGGACTCAGGTGTCCCCGATCACCCTCCTGTGCAGTTCGGTGGTGAGCGTGTGAATCTCCCGCGTCAGCTGGGTGTTGGTCTTGAGTTCGAGTTCCTGTTCGGCGAAGTCGTGGTCCGCCTTGGCCTGCTGGAAGGCTGCCGCCCTGTTCTGCCCGATCATCACGAACGTCGACAGAAAGATCGCCTCCAGGGACACCACCAGGGTGAGCGTGGGCCAGGGACTCCCTTCGACAAGCAGCATCCATACCGCGAAGCCGACGACGTGGATGTAGACGAACACCATCGAACCCGCGAACTGCGTGATCCAGTCAGCCACCTTGAGCTGCAGATCGGAGCCTCGGTGCTCACGTATCCGGGCCACGACGGGATGCTCGAAGCGAGTGACCGGCGGAATCGTGCTCATCAAATCTCCTCGGGACAGGCGGAACTGATCACGTTCCTCTGCCCGCGTGCGCGTCGGCAACCCCGCCCGCGCCTCGGCAACCCCGCCCGTGCGTCGCGTCAGCGAATCAGTCAGTTCGCACCGCCGTACGGCCACACCCCAGAAAACGGAACAGCCACCGTCCACCGGCCGGTCAGGCCGGTCAGGCCGGTCAGGCCGGTCAGGCCGGTGAAAAGCGGCTGCCTTGTCGTCCATACGGGCATATGACGTGTCGTCAGACACGTGACGGCTCGCACCTCATGACGCCCTGTCAGACTTGCGGCGCCGTCCAGATCGCACGCTCGGCAGCAAGCGGGTCAGCAACGATCTGCGACTCGGTGTCCCACACCATCGTTTCGCGCTTCTCCTGCGTGTAGGCCGGCCACTGCGCCCCCGGGTCGAGGTCGCGGATGAACGCCACCCACGCGCTGTGCATCGCGTCGGCGAGCTGCTGCGGCGCGTCGGCACCGGTCGAGTTCTCCGCGCCTTCGGCGCCGAGCAGGTCGAACGCGAACGGCACGTCGAGGCAGTGGTAGGCCGAGCCCGCGAACATCGGGGCGGTCGAGAGCCACTCGAAGGCGTACAGCCAGGTCGGCCGCCCCTGGGCCGCGCGGGCCTCGGAGATCGCCAGCGCCGGGCCGCGGAACAGCCAGTCGGTGAGCGACTGGCCCATGATCTGCGCGGGGGTCCGGCCCTCGTGCAGCGCGAGGAACGCGGCAGCGCCATCAGCGGACAGGCCGAGCGAGGCGAGCATGCCCTGGGCGGCCTCGAAAGGCGCGTCGGCCGCGCTCATTTCGAGGGCGAAGTTGAACTCGTGGTGCGTCGCGCCGAGCATCAGCGGCACGCTGCTCGCGGAGCCGTCCGCGAACGCGGGGTAAACCTCGGCGGGGATCAGCTCACCGTCGGCGAACGGTGCGAGCACCAACGCCGGCATCGCCGCGCCGCCCTCTTCGGGGGCGGTCAGCTTGTCCTGCAGGTCCTGGAGTTCGTCGTGCGACAGGTCCTGCAGCGCGGCGACTGTCGCCTCGACACCCGTGCGGGCGGTGAACAGGCTCGCCACCGCGACACCGGCCGCGCGGCTCTGCGGCTGCATGACCGCACCTGAGACCGAGATGACGCCGTGGAACAGGCCGGTCGCGGACGGTGTGGCCATCAGGGTCTGGACAGCGCCGCCCCCCGCGGACTGGCCGGCGATGGTGACCCTGGCGGGGTCGCCGCCGAAGGCCGCGATGTTGTCGCGGACCCAGGCGAGCGCGGCGATCCAGTCCAGGACACCGCGGTTGTCCGGCGCGCCTTCGAGGTGCAGGAACCCCTCGATGCCGAGGCGGTAGCCGAGCGAGACGAGGACGACGCCGTCGCGGTTGAACGCGGTGCCGTCGTACCAGGGGCTGGCCGCGGACCCGGCGACGAAGCCGCCACCGTGGATCCAGACGAGGACCGGCAGCCCGGCGTCGCCGGCGCCCGGGGCGGGGTTCGGGGTGAACACGTTGACGTTCAGCACGGCGTCGCCGGGGATGGACGGCTCGGGGATGATCGTCGGTCCGTCGCCGAAGCCGCGGCGCTGCGCGGTGGGACCGTACGCGGTCGCGTCCAGCGGCTCGGTCCACGCCTCGGGGGCGACGGGGGCGGCGAAGCGCAGCTCGCCGACGGGGGCCTTCGCGTACGGGATGCCCAGGAAGCGGGCGGATTCGCCCTGCCAGGTGCCGAGGACCGGACCGAGGGCGGTGGTGACGAGCGGCTGCTGCTGGGACACGGGGTCGTCCTTTGCGCGGAGTGCGGGGGTGGCGTTGCCCGACTGCGCGGAGGTGCCGCGCCCGTCGAGGTTGCCTTGACTGGCAGTATCACCCCGGCTCGGCAAATATTGCAAGACATGAAATAATAGGTCGTGCGGAATTGAGCCGGATGGACGACCAGGCACAATCAATCCCGTGAACAGCCCCGCCGACACCGCCGCCGTCCGCCGCCACAACCTCTCGCTCACCCTCCGGCACATCGCCGTGCACGGGCCCTGCGCACGCACTGAGGTCGCGGCGGCCACCGGCCTGGTCCACGCCTCCGTCACCGGGCTGACCGCCGACCTGATCGAACGCGGGCTCGTACGCGATGTCGGCCAGGTGGCCACGCAGGGCCGCGGGCGCCCGCGCCGTCTGCTCTGCCTGATCCCCGGGCGGGTCATCGCGATCGCGGTGCAGGTGACACTGGAACGGCTTGAGGTCATCGCCGCCGACCTGGCGGGCACCGTCACCCACCGGGTGTCCGTGCCGCACCACGCGCCGTTCGGGGATCCCGCGCCCCTCGCCGCCGCCATCGCCCACGAGATTCGCCGCGCCGAGGAAGTCGTACGCGCCGTTGAGGGCGCCCACCTGGCCCGCGTCGTGATCGCGATGGCGGGCCCGGTGACCGGGTCCGACCACACCGTTGCGGGCGCGATCGACTTCGGGTGGCACCGTACCGACCTGCACGCGCTTGTGACGGCACATCTCCCCGCAGGTGTCTGCCCCGTGGACGTGGTCAACGACGCGAACGTCGCAGCGCTGGCCGAGTACCACGCGAAAACCAAAAATGAGAGCGGACCACCGGGCACCGTCGCGTACATCAAAGCCGACACCGGCGTCGGCGGCGGGCTGCTGATCGGCGGCCGGGTCCACCCCGGGACGCACGGCCTGGCGGGAGAAGTGGGGCACATCCCCATCGCCTTCGACGGGCCTGACTGCCCGTGCGGGGCCCGGGGCTGCCTCGCGATGTACGTCGGACCCGAGCCGTTGACCGCCGCCGCGGGACTCACCGGCCTCGCGGTGTCCGACGGCTTCGACGCCGCACTCGCCGAACTCGACCGACTGCTGCGCGCCCACGACCCGCGGGCGACCGCCGTCCTCGCCACCGCCGGGCGTGCGGTCGGGTCGGCGATCCTCGCGATCAGCGGGCTGACGGACGCGGACGAGGTGATCCTGGGCGGCTACCTCGCGACCTGGGGAAGCTGGCTGACCCCCGGCATCGATGCGGCGCTGGCCGGCCGCCGCGCGCTCATGCCGCGCCTCGAACCCACCGTCGTTCTCGGCACGTTGGGCCAGGAGGCCACCTTGCGCGGGGCACTCCGTACGATCCGCGAAGCGACGCTCGACGACCCGACGACGGTGCCGATGGTCGTCAACGTCAGCTGACGTTGTCGGCTGACGTCTTCGGCTGACGTTGTCGATTGACGTCTTCGACTGACGCTGTCGATTGACGTCTTCGACTGACGCTGTCGACTGACGTCCTCGGCCGACGCTGTCCGCTGACACGCAGAAAAGCAAAGGCCCCGACCGAAGTTCGGCCGGGGCCCACACTGTCACCAGCCTCAGTGGCTGATGATCGCCGGGTCGCTCACACCCGCCGAGCCGTCCTCGACGTGTCCGGCGAACCGGCGGAAGAACGTACGGTCCGAGTCGGAGACCACCGAAACGTCGTACCAGCGCCTGCTGTCGCACAGGTCCACAGTCCTGCGCACGGTCGCGCCCGCGCGGAGCGTGACCGTCTCGGGCCGCCCACCGTACGAATTGCTGATCTTCAGCTGGCACCGGGTGCCGCCCGGGTTGGTGAAGGTCAACTCCAAGTCGCCGGACCGCGCGTTGTGACGGGCAGTCACCTCAGGACCCGCAGTCTTGGTCAGGCCCCGGAAAGTCCGAAGGAACCCGTTCGGTCCGTAGGCCGTGAGGTCGTAAACGCCTTGCGAATAAACCGAGTTCCAGGTGTCCGAGAGCTTCTTGCCCGCGCTTGTGGTGTAGGTCCACGGTCCGTCCGTACGGTTCGCCGCCGTGACGTAGAACTGTGCCCCGGCCGCGTCGCCGCCACTGAACGTGAGCGCGTAGCGGCCGGTCTCCGCGTTGACAGC
The DNA here is from genome assembly GCF_057291755.1 of Kitasatospora sp. UYEF31. Taxonomy (NCBI): domain Bacteria; kingdom Bacillati; phylum Actinomycetota; class Actinomycetes; order Kitasatosporales; family Streptomycetaceae; genus Kitasatospora; species Kitasatospora sp. UYEF31. The sequence continues at coordinate 18,113 of NZ_JBXAWK010000053.1, read as the reverse complement.
ACCGTCCACGAAGGGCGCGTACCGCAGCGGCCGGGCCGGACGACCGCCGCGTTCCTGCTTCGGCATACTGCCGACAGCGGGTGCGACCGGCGAGAAGTCCGGGTGCCGGTCGTGGTCCGGCGGCAGGTAGGCCGCGGTGTTCGGCAGCTCGGCCGGCCTGGTCACCTTGCCCTTGAAGTCGAAGGCCGATGTGAGGTCGCCGCAGACGGCGCGCCGCCACGGGGAGATGTTCGGCTCACTGACCCCGAAGCGGCTCTCCATGAACCGGATGATCGACGTGTGGTCGAAGACCTCGGAGCACACGAACCCGCCGGTGCTCCACGGGGATACGACGAGCATCGGGACGCGCGGGCCGAGCCCGTACGATCCGGCGACGTGCCCGGCGTCCCCGCGGTAGAGGTCGGTGGAGACGTCCACGGTGGACAGGCCCTGCGCGGCGGACGCCGGCGGGTACGGCGGCACGACGTGGTCGAAGAACCCGTCGTTCTCGTCGTAGGTGATGAAGAGTGCGGTCTTGCTCCACACCTCGGGGTTGGACGTGAGCGCGTCGAGCACCTGCGCGATGTACCAAGCGCCGTAGTTGACCGGCCAGTTCGCGTGCTCGCTGAACGCTTCCGGGGCCGCGATCCAGGAAATCTGCGGGAGCTTCCCGGCCTTCACGTCGGCCTTGAGGACGTCGAAGAGGCCGTCCCCGGCCTTGGCGTTCGTCCCCGTACGGGCCTTGTCGTAGAGCGGGTCGCCGGGCTTGGCGTTGCGGTACTTGTTGAAGTACAGCAACGAGTTGTCGCCGTAGTTGCCCCGGTACGGGTCCTTGATCCAGCCCCAAGAGCCGGCGGCGTCGAGGCCGTCACCGATGTCCTGGTAGATCTTCCAGGAGATCTTCGCCTCTTCGAGGCGCTCGGGGTAAGTCGTCCAGTCGTACCCCTTCTCGTCGTTGCCGAGGACCGGGCCGCCGCCCTTGCCGTCGTTGCCGGTGTAGCCCGACCACATGTAGTAGCGGTTCGGGTCGGTGGAGCCGATGAACGAGCAGTGGTAGGCGTCGCAGACGGTGAACTTGTCGGCGAGCGCGTAGTGGAACGGCATGTCCTCACGCGTGAGGTACGCCATCGTCGTCGCCGTCTTCGCGGGGATCCACTTGTCGTACTTGCCCCCGTTGAAGGCCTTCTGCCCGCCCGCCCAGTCGTGGTTGAGGCCCTGGAGGAACTCCATCCCCAGGTGCTCGGACTTCGGGTGGAACGGCAGCACGTCCTTCACGCCGTCCGACTGGTGCCAGACCGACTTGCCACTGGGCAGGGTCACCGGGCGCGGGTCGCCAAAACCCCGGACGCCCTTCAGCGCGCCGAAGTAGTGGTCGAAGGAGCGGTTCTCCTGCATCAGCACGACGATGTGCTCGACGTCCTTGATGGTTCCCGTACGACGGTGGGCCGGGATTGCGGCGGCGGTGTCGATGCTGTTCGACAGGGCGGCGAGCGCCGCGGTCCCACCGGTGAGCTGCAGGAAGCGGCGACGGTTCAGTTCTGGCATGAGGGGGACGACCTCTTGGGATGTCAGGGGGCGGGCACGGGCGGGGAGTCCCCAGATCAGCATGCCCGGGGGAACAGTCAGTGGCGTCAACATGACGACTGTCTGTCGGTTGCCTGGCGACCCGGTCCACTCCGCCACGGGGTTCAACCCCGTGGCGGAGTGGACCCGGGGTCACTTCCCCATCGCCTCGATGACCAGCCGCGCGGCGGTGCTGCCCGAATACTGCTGCTGCCCGGTGACCAGCAGCTCGCCGCTCTGCAGTCGGGTCTTGAGCAGGATCGCGGTGGCATGGCAGACCACGGCGGTGATCTTCCCGGCCTCGTAGAAGCTCGCCGCGAGCTCGTGCACCCGCTTGTCCTCGACGAAGGTGACCATCGGGCTCTGGCCTCCGACGAAGAAGACCGCGTCATGGTCCGCAACGTGGATGTCGGACAACGGGATCGTGTTCTCCACCAGGGCCCGGTGCCGGTCGGAGGCGATGAACCCGAGGCTGATCAGATCGTCTTCGCTGTACTTACTGTCGTCACGCGGGTCGCTCCAGGAGTCGCCTTCCAAGGCTCCACCGTCGGGGCTCGCTATCACCACCTCGTAGCCGTGCTGGGTGAACTACCAGTACGGATGGGCCAGTTCCTCCCACCAGAAGCCGACGGGCCAACCGGTGACCGGGCTCACGGCCGCGTTCGGCGCGACGATGAGAACCTTCTTCGGACGTTCGGGGTCGAGGATGTCAAGGGACACGCCCATGTACGCCTCCTGGCTGAAGGACTGGGCACGGGTTCTGCGAATGCTGCCGCCCGCACCCCGCCTGCCTCCAGCCCCCCGACCGGGGTTGCAGCGGCGTTGCATCATTCGCGCGGCAACAACCCCAGCTACGGCCGCGGCGTCACCGGGCGGTGGAGGCGACCCGTCCATCGGTCGCCGGATCCCGGTCCGCGCGCACGACCCGCCCCGCCGCGGTGACGATCGCGCTGCGGCTGCCGAGCCGGTGCGTGAGGCGGGCGATGTACTTGTCCCGCAACCTGGCCTAGTGGCGCAGCGCGTCATTGCGCAACTGCGCCTCCGCGAGGCGGGTCGTGGTGGTCAGCAGTGACAGGGCCATGGGGCGCGTCCTCCCCGTGGCGCGGGTGAAGTCCACAGCGCCGAGGAGTTCCCCGGTGGCCGGGTCGTGGATCGGCGCCGCGGAGCAGGTGTATCCGACAAACGCGGACAGGAAGTGCTGCGCACCGGAGACCTGGAAGGGGCGCCCGAGGGCGAGTGCCGTCCCCAGGCCGCTGGTGCCCGCGGCGTCCTCGCTCCACAGGGAACCGGCGGTCACTCAGCGCCTTGTCCACCACGTTCCGCGGCCCGTGGACCGCCAGGCCGACGAGATCCAGCTGATCCTTCGTCACCGCTCGCAACACGGCCCGGTTGTCGCGGTCGTTGCCGGTCACGAACAGCTCGGACGTGAACACCGACATCGGCAGGTAGGCGGTCCCGTCAGCGTCGCCGTACGGTTCGCCGACCACTTCAGGGAATGCCGTACCAAAAGCACTGACCACAAACGCGCATGGCGTCAGGACCGGCGAGTACACCGTCCAGCGGGCGCACCCTGGAATCAAAGGTCGACCGCGGACCGGTCGGCGTCAAGCAGCCTGAGCGCGCCATTCGGCATCGGGCAGCGCCACCGGGGCTGCGGCCCGGTGCCGGAGTACCGACAGCCGCCAGGTGCCCAGGACTCGGGCGACGATCGTGAGGACGAACAGCAAAGGCAGTGCGGACATGACCGATCAGACCTTTTTCCCTGTGGCGGGGATGGGGAGCCACGGGGCTGAAGTTACGCCCGCCGCCACCCCCCGACTTGTCACTTTGACGCCTTCCTGACGCTGGCCGGACAGCGCCTGACGAGCTCCTTACGCGGTGCGGGAGCCGAGCCGGAAAACCTGCTGTCCGCGTACGGTCGTCTCCCGCAGACTGGGGCCGCATTCGCACCGCCTGGTCAGGGAGGCCCACCCAGATGACAGATACGACTGCCCAGGACCTTCAGGCGTCACTTTTCTCCCACGCGTCACCTGAGGCGTTCCACCGCGTCCTGCCCCGCCTTGGCACCGCCACCCGCCGCAGGCTGTTGCGCACGGCGGCTCCCCTGACCGACGCCCTCGCCGAAACGGTCCTCAACCACGGCGGTACGGACGACCTGACAGCCCTGGCCGCCAACCCGGAGGCCACCCCGGCGCTGCTGGTCCGGTTGGTCGACCGGGCCGAACCAGCGGTCAGCCGGCACCCTCCCGGAACTCCTCGCCACCGCCGCAGCGATCGGCGGGTGAACCGCCATGGCTGACGTCGTCACCGATCTCCTGTGGCCGGCCGGCCGGCGACTCGGCGCGGAACTCATCGACCGCCTGGGCTACGTCCCGGTGACGGGGCGCTCCGACACCGAACCGCTGCCACCGGCCGTTGCCGAATCCGCCGTACGGAACGGATCCACTGACGGCATTGTCGGCACGTACCGCCTAGGGCGGTGGCAGATCGACCAGCCAGGCGATCCGCTGCTGCTGCTCCGGCTCCTGCAACGGGATGACCCGAAGATCAACGCGGTGCTCTTCAAGGCGTCCGGCTGGCCGGGCATGCGTCGTGCCGTCCTCTCGCAACAGCACCACGCCGACGGCTACTTCGCGAATCCTCCGATACTGCCGGAGACCCTGGACCTCCGTAAGCGGCCGTACGTACCGCTCGACCCGGAACTACGCGAGCAATTCATGCGGACGGGCCACCGCGCCGAACTCCGGGCCGCCCTGTGGGCCCACGATCCGGATCTGGTGTTCTGGGCGCTGGTGAGTGATGTGCGCGCCGAACGCGCGGAAGTGTTGCGGGCTTTCCTGATGCTGCACCGCACCGCACCGCACCGCACCGCACCGCACCGGACCGGACCGGACGCTGGGCGCAGTTGCGCTTCCTCAATAAGCTGGAGCCCTCGCCAATTCCGGCCGACGTTTCAACCCACCAACTGTGGGCGTGGCTCGAACGGTCCTACGAGCAGGCCGAACTGCACACCCTGCTCCAAGCCGAGTTCGCGCCACAGGCGTTGACCGAAAGGCTGCGCGACTGCCTGGAGCGCGGCGACGACAAAGTGACAAAGAGGGTCCTTCTGCAAGGTTTGGCAGCCGGCACGCTGTCCGCCGCCGACCTGCTCGGCGAGGTTCACCCCGCCCGCCTGGCGCTGACCGCACTGCGCAGCGGCGAAATCGCCGCGGTGGCCGAGCAGGCCATCGCCGTCGTACGGGTGAAAGCGATGCTGTCGCGGGCGTTGGAGACCTTCGGCCCAGCGCTGTGGCCTCGGCTGTACGCCGCGCTCCCCACCTACGACGGATCGCTCACCGCCCTGCTCACCGACCCGCCGGAAGCCAGGGAAATCCCCGAACGCCCAGGCCGTCAGGCAGCCTGGGCGTACACCGTCCTCGTAGACCTCGCCGACGCCGAACACCTTTCTGCCGCGCTGGAGTTCCTGGACGACCTCCGGCTCGCCCCGCTCGCCGGTGTTCCCTCGGCACCGCTCCCCCTGTTCGCGTACGCGGCGGAGCACGGCGGACTGACCACCCGCCGGGTGCTCACCGAATCACGCGCCCCGACTTCACCGCCGCCCGGCCGTGAGGAACTCGCGACCACCCGCGCTGTGGAGGCCCTGCGGCTCGCCGCACAGCATGTGCACCTCGCCCGCCCGGTCGCCGAGTTGCTGCACGAAAAACTCGGCCAGGACCCCGAAGCATGGGTGATTCTGACCCGGCTGCTGGCCTCCGACCCCGATGCGACGTTGCCCGAACTCACGTCCACTGTACGGTCGGTGATCGCCTGATCGTCATGTCAGGAAACCGGGAGAGCGACCCTGGTGTCGTAATCCGCCCGTGCCCCGGCGATCTCCTTCTGATGCGCCTCGGTCCAGGTCACCAGCGCCCGGATGGTCTCGTGCAGAGTCGCGCCGAGCGGCGTCAGCGCGTAGTCCACCCTTGGCGGGACGACGGGGTAGACGGTGCGCTGAACAAGCCCGTCCCGCTCCAGCTGCCGCAGGGTGACGGTCAGCATGCGCTGGCTGATGCCGTCGATCTCCCGGCGCAGTTCGGTGAAACGGAACGTCTTCCGTTCCAGGAGCGCGATGACAAGCAGGGACCACTTGTCCGCGACCCGGTCGAGGATCTGCCGGACCTCGCAGTCCTCGCGGGTGTCCCACTGGTAGGCGTCGTAACCGTCACCGTTCACTTGGCAGTTAGTCGGTTCCTTTGAAGTGCCTTCTTCCATGCCAGGTGATCCTGCCGCAGGATGCCAATGGTTACAAGAAGGAACTGAGGGGCTGGAAGAGAACCGGCCACGCATCTGACTGTTCCTCAACCAGCTTATTTCTGGGGGATGTTCACATGTCTGCTGCACAGACTCAACCAACCGACGGTAAGAGCGACCGGATGAGCGGTCGCGCCTGGGGCATCCTGCTCGTCCTGGCCGGCGCGATCTTCCTGGAAGGGATCGACGTCGCGATGCTCAACGTTTCGCTCCCGGCGATCCGGGCTGATTTGGGCATGTCCACCGGTGAACTGCAATGGGTCATGAGCGCCTATGTCCTGGGCTACGGCGGTTTCATGATTTTGGGTGGCCGGGTCGCGGACCTCATGGGCAGACGGCGGATGTTCCTCCTGTGGCTCAGCGTCTTCATCCTCTTCTCCGGTCTGGGCGGATTCGCCACCGAGAGCTGGATGCTCATCACCGCCCGCTTCATCACCGGCGTCGCCGCCGCGTTCATGACTCCGGCCGGCCTCTCCATCATCACCACGAACTTCTCCGAAGGACCACAGCGGAACAAGGCCCTGCTGGTCTACGCGGGCACCGCCGCCGGCGGTTTCTCCCTCGGACTCGTCGCCGGTGGAGTGCTCTCCGCGATCGACTGGCGCTGGGTGTTCTTCGCTCCGGTGATCCTGGCCACCGCGATCCTGCTGGCCGCGCTGCCGCTCATCCCGCACGACGGGCGTCCTGACCGTTCCGGCAAGGGCTTCGACGTGCTCGGCGCGGTCAGCGTGACCGGCGCGAGCGGATCAGCCCAGGCGGGCCTCGACGGCTTCCGCGCCGCCTTGATCGTCCCGGTGGTCGCAACCGCCCTCGGCGCGCTGGTCACCCTGACCGGCCTCCGCAAGCGGACCACCACAACTGTGGTGACCGCGCACGAAATCCCGGAGCCGGTGGGAACCACCCGATAACTGCCGCCGAACACCCGGCAATCCCTTGATCAGGTTCCCTCCACTCGCCTGCGTCGGCAGCAGCGGGAACCTGATCAAGGGACTCCGTCGTGCACCAGAACCAGCGAGTCGGGACTCTCACACCTCGACCAGCACCTTCTCCCCCTCCGGCACCACCTTCGCGACCGGCTTCCGCCGGGAGATCAGCACCGCCGGGACCGCCGCGGCAGCGAGGAAGAGCACAGCCCACCAGTAGGTGTGCTGGAAGGCCTCCGCCAGCCGCGGTGCGGCAGCGACACGATCCGCCGCGGACAGACCGTGGACCGCGTTCAGCCCCCGTGACCCGTCGGCCGCGACCGGCAGCCGGTCGTCCATGTTCCCGGCCAGGACCAGCGAGATCAACGCGGTCCCGATCGACGCGAAGATCTGCGAGTTGATGTTCAGCGTCGCACTGGCCGTGGCGATCTGCTCCGGACGCAGGGCCCGCGTCGCCGACGTCATGGTCGGCATCAACGTCATGCCGACGCCGACACCCAGCACGAACAGCGCGGTGCCGAGTGACACGTACGACGTGTCCGACTCCATCTGTAGAGCCACCGCGCCCATTCCGATGACCGACAGGACGATCCCGCTCACGACGACCCAGCCCGCGCCGACCCGGTCCAGGAGCCGGCCCGCGATCTGCATCGTGCTCGCGGCGGCCAGGCCCAGCGGTGCGCCGAGGAAGCCCGACATGCTCGCGCTCTCATCCCGGACCAGCTGGAAGTACATCGGGAGCAGCATCATCGACCCGAAGTAGCCGGTGACGAACACCGCGTTCGTGGCCGCCGCGACGGCAAATGGGCGCTCCTTGAAGAGCCGGAGGTCGATCAGCGGATTTGCGGCGGTCAGCGCCCGGTAGCCGAACGAGACGACAAGGACCGCGCCCAGGACCGCCGGGACCAGTGCGCCCACCGCTCTGAAGTCGCCGCGCTCAGCGCCCGTGGCCAGGCCGTAGATCAGCAGCGCCAGCCCGGGGGACAGCATCAGCAGGCCGGGCACGTCAAGCCGGCGGGCCGGCTGAAGCGCTTCCGTACGCAGGACCTTCGCGGCCAGTACCAGCACCACCACGCCGATCGGCAGGTTGATGTAGAAGATCCAGCGCCAGGACACCTCATCGACGAGCCAGCCGCCGAGGATCGGCCCGGCCAGCGGCCCGACCAGGATCGGGATGCCGAGCAGCCCCATCGTCCGCCCCATCCGCGCGGGGTCGGCCGCCCGCATGACCATTGCCATCCCCACCGGCATGATCATGCCGCCGCCGAGGCCCTGCAGGACCCGGAACGCGATGAGCGACTCAGCGCTCCAGGCGAGCCCGGCCAGAACGGACCCGGCGGAGAACAGTGCGATCGACGTCATGTAGACCCGCTTGGTGCCGAAGCGCCCCATGGCCCACGCCGACACCGGGATCACCGCCGCCAGGGCAAGCGTGTAGCCGGTGGCGACCCACTGGATGCGCGACAGCGGCGAGTCGAAGTCCTCCGCGAGCCGGGTGAGCGCGACGTTGACCACCGTCACGTCGAGGACCGACATGATCGAGCCGAGGATGACAACTACGATGACCGCCGCTGAGCTTCTGCCGGTTCCGGTTTCTGGTGCTTCGGTTGTCGCCATGTCAGGACTCCCCGCCGGTGCTTCGGATGCGTTCTGCGTACACCTGGACACTAGAAATCAGCGGGGTGCGCACGCATCTGTCGATCGACTGGCCGGCCCACCTGGTCATGATCGTCGTATACGGAAACCCCGTGGAAACCCGCCAACCCGCACCCGACAATCATTGATCAACCACTACGCCCGGGAGATCCCCTTGTTCCGTGCCACAGCCTTCGGGGACCTGCTCCCCGACTTCCCCGGCGCCCTCCCCGAACTCCTCAGCACATCCTCCGCAGCCACCGGTTAACCCTTCGACCAGTGTCGGACCCTGCTGGGATCATCGGTGACAACGGGGAAAGGGGCCTGCCGGATGACGTACGGAGAACGCAAACCGACCCTGGTCGGCCTGACCGACCGTCAGACGCTGCAGCGGTTCGAGCCGGCCGACGAGTCGGTGATCGCCGCGGCACGTCGGCTGAAGGAGGCCGCGCTCCTCGACTTCGGCATGTCGCACAGCGTCATCGCCTCGTGGCTTTACACAAAATGCCACCACCAGATCCCGACCACCGCGATCGACACGGCCGCGGTGCTGGCCGGTGGCGACGGCACCTGTCTGTTGCTCTACAACCCGGAGTTCTTCGTCGCGCTCGGCCTGGACGGCGTGAAGTTCGTGCTGTTCCACGAGGCCAGGCACCTGATCCAGCGGCACCTGTTCGCCGACTCCGAGCTGCGCGACGACCCGGTGTTCACGCTCGCCAACGAGGTGACGATTAATCACGTCACACTGACCCGCTTGAAGCGCACGGCACTTCCGCACATCACAAAGGCCGACGGCACGGTCGAGCCGACCGGCATCGACCCACACAAGATCCACGCGCTGTACGTGACAGACCTGAACGAGCAGAGCCTGACGCCCTTGCCCTACGAGGACTTCATCGACACCGACGCCACGGTCTACGCCGAACTGAAACGCATGAAGTACCCGCCGGTTCCGCCGACGCTGTGCATCCACATCCTGCTTGAGGGTGAGGGGTTCGACGGTGAGACCGTCGAGCGGATCGGCAACGAGGTCCTGCGCAGCGTGCTGCTCGCCGCCCGGCGCGGCAACAAGCTCGCCCGGCAGGAGTTGCTCGACCTGCTCAAGCGCACAGACGGCGCGACGGACCGGACAAGCAAACTCTGGGGCGACCTGGGTGCCGGTTTCCTGCGCGGGGAGACCCAGAAGACCCGGCGGGTCGAGTGGTGGCAGCAGTGGCTGGTCGACGTGCTGGCGTCGAAACTGCGCGAGGGCGAACGGCTGGTCTACCCCAAGAAACGCGGGGCACTGCTCGCGGCGCTCGGCCAGGATCCGATGCTCGCCCGGCGCGGCAGTGAGCGTACGAAGGTCGTTGTCGTCGCGTACGACACCTCGGGGTCCATGCCGGGCCATGTGGTCGAGTGGCTGACCGAGTTGGTCGGGCAGGCGGAGGGCGTCGAGGCGCACTGGCTGAGCTTCGACGGGGTGGTGATGCCGTTCGTGCCCGGGGAACGGGTGCACGGCGGCGGCGGAACGAACTTCCAGAACGTGGCCGACTACGTCGAGGGTCGGCTCGCGGTCAATGGATCGCGTTTTGCTGAACACGTCGATGCCGTAGTCATGCTGACGGATGGTTACGCACCGAAGATCACTCCGGCCGACCCGGACAAATGGATCTGGCTGATCACCGAGGGCGGCGATGAGTGGCCGGAGAGCCACCACCCGCCGATGGACTGTCACCGCGTAATCACGGGGGATTTCTAACACGATGACCACGATGGCGCTGACTGACGAGGCCCTGTTGTCCGAGAAGACTCCGTTGACTGCTGCGACCCAGATGACCGCCGGGGCTCTGTCGCCCGCTGAGGATCTGTCGCCCGCTGAGGCCCGGTGGAAGGCCACAGCCACCTACCCGGCACGACCGAAGGGCCTCAAGGATACGTCCAAGCTGGCCGACTTCATCGACGCGATGATCGATCTGGGGCAGACCGGTCAGATCTTCGGCGAGCACGGGATCGGCAAGACGGCGACGTTCTTCTCGCACATTCCCGAAGCGCACGAGGACACCGCGCTCGTGTTCGTGCCGGCGGCCAACCTCACCCCGGACGACCTGCTGATCAACGCCCCGGTCCGGGACGAGCGGACCGGCGAGCTGGTCCTCCAGCAATTGATCATGCGTCAGCTCCGCCCCGGCCGTAAGTTCGTCCTCCTCATCGACGACGCCCTCCAGGCCGGCGAGACCATCCAGTCGCAGCTGATGCAGGTGGCCTGCAACTGGACGCTCGGCGAGTTCGACCTGCGCGAACTCGGCTGCGTCGGGGTGTTCCTCACCGACAACGAGTCGCTGGCCGAGACCGCGACCCGGCGCAGCGACCTGGCGATCCTGGACCGCATGGTCACGGTGAAGATCACCGCCACCGACACGTCCTGGCGGGTCAAGCTGGCCGAGCGGTTCGCCCGTACGGACCTGAGTGGGGTGTTCCAGCTGTGGTCGGCGCTGACGCCGGTGCTGCGGCAATTGCTGTCGCCGCGCACGCTGGAGCACATGCTCGACTGCGCGCTGGCCGGGTTCCCCCTTGAGTGGGGCCTGCCGCTGGTGAACGGCGACCGCCTCGCGCTGGTCGAGGTGAAGAAGGACGGAACCCCGGGAGCCGACCGTACGGACGAGATCCTGGACCGGTTCGCCGCCGCGCTGGGCATCCGGAACCCGGAGCCCACGCCGGACGCCGTGCGCCGGGTCGTGCGTGCGGCGGTGGCGCGGCGCTGGGCCGTGCTGATCCAGGGCCCTCCCGGCTGTGGGAAGACCGAGGTGGTCCGCGAGGTCGTCCGCGAGGAGCTCGGGCACGACCCGTTGTATTTCTCACTCCCGGTGACCAACGTCGAGGACTTCTGCGCGCCGGTCCCGACGCCGGACGGTTCGCTGGACAACCTGCTGGCCGCGAAGTTCACCGGCCCTGGTTCGAAGGTCATCGTGTGGGACGAGTACAACCGGCCGAAGGACAAGTCGGCGTTCGCGAAGCTCATGGAGATCACCCAGGAGTGGTCGATCGCGGGTCGGCCGATCCCGGGTCTGAAGGCACAGATCGCGCTGCAGAATCCGCCGTACCACCTGGGCCGCAAGCTTTTGGTGTCGCGGAACAACATCGCGCAGGCGTCGCGGTTCACGGTGTCGCTGGCGATCCGCCCGGAGGACATCCCCGCCAACGAGTGGCTGATCGCCACGTACGGCCCGGTGGCCGAAACGGTCCTGGAGTGGTGAAAGAACGACATCGACGACGAAGGCCGCGAGTGGATCACCAAACGCACCCTGGAGCGGCTGATCAAACTCCATCGCCGCGATCTCCCGTTGGAGATGGCGAAGATCTACCTGGGCGACGGCGAGTACGCCCCGGTGCCACTGGGTGCTCTGGAGGCCCGGCTCGCCGACCGTCCGCGTACGGGCCTGGGTGACATCGAGGCGGAGCTGGAAGTGTGGGAGAAGCGGCTGCGGTCCGCGAACGAGGAGTCGGGCGAGGGCACTGACGACACGGACACCGTGCACCAGGTGCTGGCCAACGCCGAACTGTCGCAGTTGCGCGAGCACATCGGCACGGTGGCACGGCTCCTGGCCTGCCTGCCGTCGAAGCTGCGGGCGAGCTACTTGGTGGGGCAGTCGGCCGACAAGCAGCGCTTCTGGATCGACGCCTTCGCGCAGATGCCGCGTGGCTGAATTCCGTACGGAAAATGGATTCTGCCGGACTTTCGGGGTCCTGGGGTTCCGGTCCGGAACCCCAGGACAGGTTCAGCGCTTGCGCTTGGCGGTTCCGAACAGGTTGCGGGTGATCTCCCGGCCGAGCACCGTGCCCATCGAGCGGAACATCGACTTCACCGCACTGTTGCCCATGACCTGTTCGACCATGCCGGGTTCCGGTTTCGGCTCCCGGCGCGGAGCCGGGGCGGGGGCGGGGGCGGGGGCCTTAGGTTCCGGCCAGCCCTGCGCCGGATCGGCGGGCAGTTCCACCGGTGCGACCTTGGCAGCGGTGAGTTTTTCGTACGCCGATTCCCGGTCCACAGCCGTCCCGTACTTCGCCTGCAATGGAGAGGCGTCCACCGCGGCCTGCATCGCCGCAGGCTCGATCGGGCCCATCAGCGTCTCCGGCGCCCGCAGGCGCGTCCAGGCGACCGGCGTCGGTGCGCCCTTCTCGCTCAGCACGGTGACGACCGCCTCGCCCGTGCCGAGCTGGGTGAGCACCTCTTCGAGGTCGTAGGCCGACTTCGGGAACGTCGACACCGTCGCTTTCAGTGCTTTGGCGTCCTCGGGGGTGTAGGCGCGCAGCGCGTGCTGCACCCGGTTGCCGAGCTGGGCGAGGACATCGCCGGGCACGTCCTTGGGGGTCTGGGTCACGAAGAAGACCCCGACGCCCTTAGACCTGATCAGCCGTACGGTCTGGGTGATCGCGGTCTGGAACGCCTTGGACGCACCGGTGAACAGCAGATGCGCTTCGTCGAAGAAGAACACCAGCTTGGGCTTGTCGATGTCCCCGACCTCGGGCAGGTCCTGGAACAGGTCGGCGAGCAGCCACATCAGGAAGGTCGAGAAAAGCTGCGGCTTGTCCTGCACCGCGGCGAGTCCGAGGATCGAGACCAGACCTTTTCCGTCAGGTGTCGTACGGAGCAGATCCGCGGTGTCGAATTCCGGTTCACCGAAAAAGACATCGCCGCCGCTGGTCTCCAGCGTGATGAGGGACCGCAGGATGACCCCCGCCGTCGCCGACGAGACGCCGCCGAGGTCCTTGAGGGCGGCCTTGCCCTCGTCGGTGTTGGTCAGGTGCTGGATGACCGCGCGCAGGTCCTTGAGGTCGACGATCTCCAGGCCGTTCTTGTCGGCGAAGTGGAAGATCAGGCCGAGCGAGGACTCCTGGGTCTCGTTCAGGTCGAGAATCTTCGCCAGGAGCGTCGGGCCGAACGCGGTGACCGAGGCGCGAATCGGGATGCCGGGGCCCAGACCGCCCAGTGAGTAGAACTCACTCGTCCGGGCGTGCGGGGCCCAGGTCTGGCCGATGTCGGCCGCCCGTTCCTCGATCTTCGGATTCGGGGTGCCGGCCGCGGAGATGCCCGAGACGTCGCCCTTGATGTCCGCGAGGAACACCGGAACGCCCTGGTCGGCGAGTTGTTCGGCGATCAGCTGGAGGGTCTTGGTCTTTCCGGTTCCGGTCGCACCGGCCACCAGACCGTGCCGGCTGAGCATGCCCAGGGGGATGCGCACCTGCGCGTCGGGGCGACCCTTGCCGTCCGCGCCGACGACCGCGCCCAGTTCCAGCGCGGGTCCCGTGAACGCGTACCCGTTCGCGATCGTGGTGACCTGGTCGTCGGCCATACAGGGGCTCCTTTAAAGTCACTAAAAAGTCACTCAAAAAAGAAATATCCCATTTGCCCCAGGAGGGTGCGCGGCGAATACACCCGAATGCGCCCTGTTGGTCTGGTTCTGTACGGACTTTCCGGGGCTCTCCCAACCGCCGCGCTCCCGGTAGGCTTGCCCTGTGATCTTCAAGCGGATCGGTGACAGCAAGCCGTACCCGGATCACGGGAGGTCGGGTGCCCGCCAGTGGGCCGACATCGCCCCGCGGCCGGTACGGCTGGACCAACTCATCACAACCAAACGCCAACTCGACCTCGAGACCCTCCTCGCTGAGGACTCGACCTTCTACGGTGACCTCTTCGCGCACGTCGTGAAGTGGCAGAGCGGGCTGTACCTCGAGGACGGCCTGCACCGTGCGGTCAGAGCCGCCCTGCAGCAGCGCCAGGTGCTGCACGCGCGGGTCCTGGAGCTCGACTACTAGAAGGCCACTGAAAAATATAGGCCGGGCCCGTTCAGGTGGACGTGGCCCGATGTGACGTGCCCGGGTGCCGTATCCGCAGGGCCGACGCTAAAGTCTGATCAACAGGTCCACCCGGGGCCGTGATCGAGGAGTCTGGGTCCGATGCTGTGCTTTGGATCCAAGTAACCAGGGGGACGCGTCGATGAGCATGCTCACGCCCCGGGGCATGGGGGGCCAGTACAAGATCACGGGGAAGACCTATCCCCGGATGACCCAGCGCCGCCGGATCGTTCCCATCGTGCTGGCCTGCGTTGTGGCGCTGTTCGTCACCGCGGGCGGAGCCTGGGCCGTCTACCACTTCACCGGTGACGACAACACCGGCACGGCAGCCGCCTGTGCCTCGCCGTCGGCCTCGCCCACGCCCACCGCCCCGCCGGTGGTCCTGCCCGAGCCGAAGACCATCACGGTCAACATCTACAACGCCACGAAGAAGTCGGGTCTGGCCAAGACCGTCGCCGACAACCTCAAGGCCCGCGGCTTCGTCGTCGGCAAGGTCACCAACGACCCGCTGCAGGACAAGGACCCGACCCGCAAGGTCCCCGGTCCGGCCGAGATCAGGCACGGCTTCCCGGGCAAGGAGCAGGCCAAGGTCGTCGGCGCACAGGTCCCCGCTCCGCCGGGTGCCGCAGACGTCGAGGATCCCCGTACGGACGCCACTGTCGACCTGGTCATCGGTGACGCCTTCACGGCCCTGGGAACCCCGGAGCAGGCCGCCCAGGCCCTGATCCCGCCGCCTCCCCCGCCCGCACCGGTGCCTACCGGCAAGGACGGCAAGCCGAAGAAGTGCTGACGCTTCCGGCCGTTTCCGGACAGGTCCGCAACCGGGCCCGCTGACCGGCCTCCACTCCGGGGCAGGCCACCCACGACGACTCCGCCGAAGAGCGCCAGGATCTCGCCGAACGCGAGCCTGGCGCTCTTCGGCGTCCGGCGTGTCCGATACGCCGGGAACCGTTTCCGTACCAGTATTGTCTACAACTCTGTAGACCATCTGCACCAACACGGACGGAGGCCCCCGATGACGGGGACACCCCTCGCCTTCGACGGCTCACAGATCGACGGCGGCCTGTACACAGACATCACCGACACCGCCCGGGACGCCCCGGCGTTCCTCAACGACACAGTGTCCGCGTGGTCTTCCTACGGCCTGGCCGCGTTCGCCCTGCTGATGCTCGCGGCCTGGTGGCGGGCCAGGGCCGGGCACCCGGCCGTCATGGCCCGGGTCCTGGCCGTCCCCGTTGTGGTAGTGGCCGTCTACGGGGTGGACATGCTGCTGAAGTCGCTGGTCCGGGAACCCCGGCCGTGCCAGGCGCTGCCGGACAGCTTCGCCCTGGAGAGTTGCCCCGCCACCGAGGACTGGTCCTTCCCCAGCAACCACGCGGTGATCGCCTTCACGGCGGCGACGGCGCTGTGGCTGGCGGACCGCCGCCTCGGGTCGCTGGCCGCCCTCGCAGCGGTGGCGATGGCCGTCTCCCGGGTCTGGGTCGGCGCGCACTATCCGCATGACGTCGCTGCGGGCGCACTGGTGGGCATCGCGCTGGCCATCCCACTGACCCTGCTCGCCGGCGGGGCGGCCCCGTGGGTGGAGCGGGGGCGGTCGGGCCGACTGCGCCCGCTGCTGACCGTCGGGTAGAGCCGTTAACCCGGTTAACGACGAAGAGCCGGTCCCGTACGGGACCGGCTCTTCGTTCGTAACAACTTCAAGAGCGGTAGCGGTGGGATTTGAACCCATCCTCGTGACCACTCTCACCTGCGGCTTTGCACAAAAACCGGACAAACCCTCCATCTCCGCCCCTTTGAACCTCGGTTGAGTCCTGCTCTAACGGAACCTGTGCTGACACGTCAGCACGCGCGTGTGCTCGCGTCGAGTCGGCGGCCTCAGACAAATGGACTCTTCGCGATGCCTCATCGTCGTGAACTGCGGCGACTGCTGCTGAAGCCAGGCACTCACCACTCCGTCCGGTCCTGAAGTCCGATACCTCTCCAGGTCAACGAAGGCGTACGGGCCGACGCCTTGCAGATCACACAGAGCGACCCCTGCCTCTGCAACTCACCTTCGTGGCGTATCCAAAACCCCAAGAGAACAGTGAGGCTTCGCCATCTTCGAACGTGCTGGTGAGAGGGGGTGGCGTGGCGGGCTGCAGGGGTGCTCATGCTGGTGGTGGGCGGGAGTGGGACTCCCCTGGCTTCGAGCGCCGCCGTGAGGCGGTCGACTGCGACCGTCAGAGTGTTGGGGGACGCAGCGACAGGCCCGCGAGCTTACCGTTCAGCTCGAGCAGGACGAGGCCGATGGCCTTGGCGGCACCGGTCGACGTGGGCACGATGTTGATCGCGGCCGAGCGCGCGCGCCTGGGGTCCTTGTGCGGACCATCCTGCAGGTTCTGATCCTGCGTATACGCGTGCACGGTGGTCATGAGCCCGTGCTTCACACCGAGCCCGTCGTGCAGCACCTTGGCGAGGGGCGCCAGACAGTTCGTCGTACACGACGCGTTCGAGACGACGTGGTGGGTCGCCGGATCGTAGCCGGTGTGGTTGATGCCGTAGGCGACCGTGATGTCCTCGTTCGACGCTGGCGCCGAGATGAGGACCTTCCGCGCCCCCGCCTCGAGGTGCGCGGCGGCCTTCTTGCCGTCGGTGAAGATACCAGTGGACTCCACCACCACGTCGACATCGAGCTCACCCCACGGCAGCTTGCTCGGCTCACGCTCCGCGTACACCGCGATCTTCCGGCCCTCGATAACCAGGGAGTCACCGTCGACCTCGACCTTGGCGTTCAGGCGGCCCATGGTGCTGTCGTACGACAGCAAGTGCGCGAGGGTCGCCGCGTCCGTGAGGTCGTTCACCGCCACCACTTCAAGATCGGTTCCATGGGTGAGCGCGGCGCGCACGAAACCGCGCCCGATGCGGCCGAATCCGTTGATGGCGATCTTGATGCTCATATCACTTTCTCTTCTCTATATGTTCGATGGCGTCGCGGGGCGGAATATCGGAGGACGGCCCTCACTCCTTGCGTGCCGCGAGCAGGACACCGACGCTTCCGAGGAACAGGCCGATGATCGCCGAAGGACTGAGCGTCTGGTCGATGACCAGCCAGGCGAGCAGGGCGGTGACACCGCCAGGCAGGCCCGCGCCGATGGCCGTATAGAAGGCGCCGAACCGCACCGCCCGCATCAACAGACCGACGACGATCACATGCAGGAGCAGGCGCCCCCGGGGCCAGGGCGAGCAAGGAACCGGCGACCGCGAAGCGGGAGAACGCCAGCGGCAGAGGCGGTGCCGCGTCCGTACCGAGCACCGCAGCGATGAACGCGCTGCTCCACAGCACCACGAAGACGGAAGGGACCGCCGCATCGGCCCAAGCCGGCGGGGCGGCGGCTTGCGGCTCCTCGGCCGATGCCTCGACCGTGGCGAGTTTCGGGTCGGCGCCGCCCTGTCAACAGTGGCCCGCGATGCCCTCCAACTGATGACCCAGACACCCGAGTTGGTGAAGGAGTGTGCGGCACGGCACTGCACGCGGCTCTACGTCGACCGGTCCCACCGCGGCTCGCGCCGTTGGTGCGACATGACCCGCTGCGGCAACCGCGCCAAGGCGGCCCTCTACCGCTCCCGCCACACCTGACTCACGTCGACACCGATGCCGGGCCTCTCCCGTTCTGGGAGACCTCCTGCTGCACGACCGCGGGGAGGTCGGGAACGTGAAGAGTGGTTCTCCACTCAGAGCGGTGACCGGCGGCGCGGCGCAGATCATGGGGCCGCTTATGCGGCATGCGCGTCTTTTTTCGCAGGCCAGGATCATTGAAGCTTCGCCATCTTCGAACATGCTGGTGAGAGGGGGTGGCGTGGCGGGCAGTAGGGGTGCTCATGCTGGTGGTGGGCGGGAGTCTGGCGCCT